>NZ_JBANBK010000128.1:0-16036 GCF_053572325.1 Bradyrhizobium sp. UFLA05-112
CTGGTCACGCGACGCATCGAGAGAGGTTGCCGAGGAGCTGTCGCAGCGCGTGGCCGACGAAGGGCGCGAGGTGTCCGCGGCGGTGCAGGAGTTCATCGAGCGCTTCACCGGACGGGCGCTTGGCGTGCAGTTGTCGTTGCCGCTGCGGGCGTTCTAAGACTTACGTCGGCCCGCTCATGAAACTCACCGCCGAACGCCCCTTCGCCGATCCGGAATCCGCCGCGCGTAAGCTCGTCGAGATCGCCGCTGGCATTGAGCCCGTCCAAAACGGCCGAATCCATATCGAGAAGATCAACGCGCCGTTCCTCTACACACTGAAAGCCACCGGCCCTGAGTTCGGTGCGGGCATCAAGATGGCGGTCGAGCGCGGCTGGCTCGAGCTGCACGAGAGCCGCACCTATGTCCGGGTCTTGAATGCAGAGGCCGCCAACTGAGGCTGCCTCGCGCTTTATTTCTTGGTTGGCAGCTTCGCCGGGACTTGCGGCGTTGAACTGACAATCCTCACACCCTCATCGGACGAGTGACTTTTAATCGTCTCCAGAACCAGAAAGAATTTTTCCGCAAGCATTGCGGTCCTCCCCTGGCAATTGATTTTGGGAATAAAATAGCATGTCTGGTGAAAACAAGCCCTTAATTCCGAACGGGCGTGGGGCTAGGCTGAATGACCGATCGAGGCTGGGGCCGCTGTTTTGAGATCGCCGACCGCAAGCTGCTGACCTTGCGCGACGCCGGCGAGTACATCGCTGCTCTGCCGCCCAAGGTGCACGATGCGCCCGAATGGCACGCCGCCGCAGCGCGCAAGCTGGTCGAGCTGGCCCGAGTGTCGAGCCGATACAGGACGGTTGCAGACAATTGGCGGGCCGGCTGCAGCGACCCACTATGTCGGACTTTACATCTGCCGTCTCACACTTTCGAGAAATCGTTGTTTCTCGCCAGGCGCGTAACCTTGGGAAGCTCCGTAATACGGTTCATGGTTTTGATTGTACGGTGCGGTCCGGTAGTTTATCGGTGGCTCAGGTCGCGCGTTCGATCTCGTCACAGCGTGCGCGGGCGATCGTGATCCGGCTTGGCGAGAATAGCGCCGATTGTTCTCTCTCACCTGTGCCGTCGCACCAGCGTAATACGGGTTGAGGATGCACATCTGACCGTTGGCCGACGCCCTGCATTGGTCCATCGTCGTGTAGCTGCATCTATAGTAGGGGCTGGCTCCGAAAGAGACGACATACAAGCAAACGGGAAAAGCCGGATCATATCTTTGAGCCCGGGCGTGCCCTACTGTTAAAGCGATACCAATCGTCAAAAGCGTCAAAGCCAATGTGCGCATTGGAACGTCCTCCAAGTCGGCACAATACCCCTCCACTCAGACCGTTGGCAGTATTGATCCAAATCAACGCTCACGCATAGGTTCATGCGCTTGCAGTGAGAGGCGGCCCCAGTCTTGCTTCGAGAAGCCCTCCCCGCGCGCAAAAGTCCGACATCCCGTCGTGGCGGGCGATCACCGCGTCGCCGTCGATCGGAAACGATTGCGCGCGAAAACAGCGATAGAAGAGTCTGCGCTTGTCGAGGTCCAAGAAACTGCCATGACCAACCTGCCGCTCAGTCCACGCGAGAAGCAGCTCCTGAGGCGCTTGGCCGCCGGCAAAACGGATGCTCAGATCGCCAGGCATATTGGTGGTACAGCAGAGCAAGTCGCCGAACAGCGTACCCGCCTGCTTGGAAAACTAAAGATCGGGGCGCCGAACGAGATCGCCGATGTGGCCGAGCGACTGGCAAGCTGGAGAACCTATCGAGGCGTAACGTAAGCACCGGCCGTTACAGCACCTTTGGGGTCCTCTGGGGCGCGCAGAAAACGCGGGGTACGCGCGACGCCCCTATTGAGAATATCTGCCGCGAGAAAATTCGTGGTTGCAGTTGCGGGTTTGGCAACAGTCTGCCGAGGACGCGTTCTCATTGATCGCGATGGGGGCGTGTCCGCCATGCCCCCATAGCAATTAAACGGCGTCGCGCCGCTCAGTACGGATAGTACCCGCCGGGGCAAACATAGTTGCCGTACGCGTCGTAGCCGCAGCCGCCCCGGTAGTAGGTCCCCGCCGCGGCCGCGCCGACCGCAGCCGCACCCACTGCCGCCGCACCGACCCCGTAGCGGTAGCCGCGATATGCCCCTGCATACGCACCCCGATAGCCGTAGCGCCCGCCGCGCACAGCGACAGCGCCGCCCCGGTATCCGCGAGCCGCGACCGCGCCCCCGCGGTAGCCTCCTGCTCGCACGGCACCGCCGTGGAAACCTCCGGCGCGCATGCCGCCGCCGCGACCGCCGCGGGCGAATGCGTCGTCGGGAGTGAAGGTGACCAGCAGTGTGGCTGCGGCTGCCGAAGCGATGAGAATTCGACGCAACATTAGCGTTCTCCTTCTTTCGAGAGCGGAACACCGCGGACACCGCACATCGCACCGAGCCACGGGTCTGTCCGAAGCCTCGCGTGCGGGAGCTTCGCGGCCTTGACTTGGATCAAACAATCCTCACGCTCATCTACGTGAACGACTACTCCATCACCGCTCTCGCAGATGCTTCCGGTTCTTGACCTTGATCCATCGAAAAGGGGAACGGAGACACGCACTGCAATCCGCCTTCACGCCGACGCTGCAAGCGGAGCATCCTACCGCGACGCAACAGGAGCGAACACGATGACCGAGACCGTCGGCAATGATCGCCTGCCCGTCGCCTCCCGCCCACGATCCCAAAAGCCAGCAAACGTCGGCGCTGCGGGACTGGCGCTCCATCTCGACCTGACAGTTCTGGCCGATGAGCAGGTGTTCCAGCAGCTGCCCGACGGCAAGTTCGATCTCGATGCGTCCCGTGTGGCGTACGTTCGCTTCCTCAGGCGCCAGCGGCGGCAATCGCCGCGCCAATCGGCCGATATCGAGCATGTGCCGCGAAGGCGGCCCTGTTGCGGCTGCGCATTGCCGAGATGCAACGCGAGCTCGTCCCGAAAGAGGTTTACGATGCCGTGATTGACGAGTTCGCTGGCGTGGTACTGAGCGCATTGGGGAACCGGCCGGGAAGGTGTGCGCCGCATGGTGATCTTGCGACGAGGCGGCGCATCGAGCTGGCGGTGTTTGATGTCCGCACCGAGATCGCCGCTCGCTGCCAGCGGATGGCTGACAAGAACGACGAGCCGCCACTCGCCTAAGGTTCCGTGGCTATTGCCAGCGTCACCTCATCTCTCAACCGTACTTGGCCGGATCGCCAATGACGCCGTGGATTGCGATCAATCAAGCCGCGATGACGGCTCTGATAGGGATCATCGCCCAGTTTCCAGCCACGCCAGCGCCTCCGTCCTCTGATCGGAAGGAAACTGTCGGACCTGAGGCGACACAACGTAGTTGGAGACATGTGTCATGGCCTTAAGGGCCTCGCTATCGGTCACAGCAGCTATGCGGTCGATCTTGCGTTGATGATCCCGGACGAACCCGAGATGCGATATAAGTGCGCCGAAGCCGTCCCATCCGGGAAAATCTTTCACACAGACCATAAGGCCGTTCAGTTTCCCATTCGACGCGATGAATGGATCGATCTCTTGCGCGAGCCTTGCAAAATCGGCTCCTGAGAGCGGCCCGTTGGGGGACACAATGAGGACGCCTTGGTCCCGAAGGAGTTCAAATTCGACCATGTCGATCTCTATCCTCCAGTTAGATAGCCCAACCTCATACGCTGCTACGGTTGCTTCATAAGCGGTCCTCCAAACCAGACTTCGCCAGAGACGAATTAGTTTGATCTGGGTCAAGCCAAACGCCTTTCCGCATTGCGTTGCCTACAGCCGCGACCGCTCACTCCCCTTGTGCCCGTCGCGGTTTTTCCACCGCAATCTGTAGCGGCCTGCCTGTCCCGCGCCGGCCGGCGCATCTTGCCGGCATGGGGCCGAAATCATGCGAAACCATCAACGGCGGGTCGGTCTTCTGTCGTAAATCGATGCGTCGCGCCGTCCTCCAGCCAAAAAATGTCGCCGACCAAGTGAAGCGCACCGATCTGGGGGCGACCACCGGGGAGCAACTTTTAGCTTCGTACAGCCCCTCTTTTGACCTGATAACGTACTCTGCAGGCTGCTTTTCGCCGTAGATTTCAGTTCCCATTTTGTAAGTGAACTCATTCAGACCAACGATTGGGTTCGAGCAGCTCGTTATGCCGATCTCTCAATGACTTCCTCTAGGGTCATTGTCCCTAGGGACAATGTGGCTCTCTGAGCGCAGGGCAATGAAGTTCATCAGAACGCTCGCTTCCCGGCTGGTCGGCCTCCGCGATGCGGACATATTGTCTTGCAAGTTTACGAAACGTGGACTTCCCGACTTGAGGACGGACATGACGCTCACGCGGCGCCATTTTCTGCCGCTCTTTGGCAGCGCCATGGTATTTTTCCCTGCTTCAGCAGCGGAAGAGAGGTTGCCCGTCGTCGCAGTTTTGACAGGCAATGCTGCATCGGATACTGATGCAGAAAGGCGCGTTCGCGCATTCCGCGAGGCCCTTTCTGGACTGGGATGGATTGAAAACCAGAATTTTCGGCTGGAGGTGCGCTGGCCCGGTCCAGTGCTTGCGAACCAAGAAGTGTGCGCGCGCGAGCTTATAGCCTTAGAGCCTAAAGTTATTTTGGTTACGAATACGACGGCTGCTCGAGTGTTGCAGCGATCAACGCAAGCCATACCGATCGTTTTCGTCGGGCTGTCTGATCCGGTAGCTACCGGCCTTGTTTCGAGTGTGGCTCGGCCATCCGGTAACATCACCGGCTTCGCTCTCTACGAACATTCCTTTAGCGGCAAATGGCTAAGTCTGCTGAAACGGCTTGCCCCGCACCTCAATGAGGTGAGCGTGTTGTTCAATCCAGAGACTTCGCCTTATGCAGCCTTTTATATTCAGGCTGCAATCGAAATGGCAAGCAAGCTCTTCGTTTCGGTAAAAGCTGTTCCTGTGCGCGCCGCTGATCAGATCGAACCCGCAATTTTGAGCACTGGTGCAAGCGGGAATGCGGGCCTCATCATTCTCCCTGACGGAGGATTTGTCTCTTCAAACAGCGCAAAGATCATTAGCGCCGCCGCGAAACACAGGGTACCGGCCATATTCGCCGTCAAGAACTATGTGATGCGTGGTGGGCTCATGTCTTATGGACCAGACTTGACTGCACAATTCCGGGATGGCGCGGGTTATGTGGATCGAATACTGCGAGGTACGAGGCCAGGCGAACTCCCGGTTCAATTTGCCACGAAGTTTAACCTCGCTATCAATTCGAAGGCGGCTGACGAGCTCGGATTGTCTGTTCCCGAGACCCTCTCACTCGATGCAGAGCTTATCGATGATTGACCCCTTGGGCCTGAATGCCGATGTCGCCTTCGGGCCATTCGCACCATTTTCAATCGCTTCGCCGCGTGTCTGTTATCCCGCTAACGGCGGCGGAATAGCAGACATCCCCGACCGCCGCTCAACCCCGTTCGCCCGGCATTCCCTTGATCTGCATCAAGCGCTTTCGGGGTGCCTCGTAAAAGCGTTCGGCAGGGTGGGAAGTCGATCAAGGAGAACAGGTCATGTCTGTGAGCTTCTTTGAGACCAAACCTCGCGCCTTCGATCCTGTGGCCGCCTCCGGGCTCACCAAAGAGGCTCAAGAAGGCGCGAACGCAGCCTTGAAGGCATTGGCCACTTGGCGAAACGAGATTGCCGACACGAACCAGAAAAATGGCGAGCGCGTCCTCGACCAGATGGCGGTGGCCGCGAAGACACTTGGGTGGCCAACGCAGATCGTCGATGCCGCCCGCACACAATTGAAAAGCGTCGCCGAAATCCAAGTTAAGACGATGGACCAAATGATGGACGTTTGGGAAGAGCAGCTCAAATTGCCGAACCCGATGACCGCGTCACCATCGGCGATGCTGTCAAAACTCACATCTTTGCCGGGTCTCACAACAGGTCCAGCTACAGCAGCGAACCCAGTCGAAGTGTGGATGAAGCTAGCGGAGCAGTGGCAACGAGCGTGGATTGCGCCCTTCGGCGCAACGGACAAGCGGCAGTAGGTAGCGGGCGGGCAGGCAAGCGCACTGCGTAATAGCTCATTGCGTCCGGCGAGCCCTCGACAATCCTTAGCCTCGCCGGTCCCGCGCCGCCCGGCGAGGCTGTGCGCATGGAACGAAATCACGCGAGACCATTTACGGCGGCTCGGTCCGGGCAGCGGCAGAGGGGGCGGCGGAAGCGCGCAAGCAAGCCGACCGGCTCGTCTGCAAGGCTTGGAATAAGCGGATGCTCGGTTTTCGAGATCCCTCCGCCTTATGCGCGCGAACGAAGCAAGCTATAAAAAGGGGCATATGATGAAGTATCAAATCTGGTTTATGAAGCCATCGTTTCTTCGCGATGTCGTTGGTAGCTCGCCCAATCCAAATAACCTTTCGGCTACTCATGTTCACTTGAAGAATATCGAAGCCGATAGTCAGGAAAATGCATTGTCTCGCATGCGAGCGGAGAACTGGTCACCGAATGGTGAAGGTCTCGATTTGCTTCAGAGCAAAGGACTACAGCACACAACCATGACGATCGGCGACGTACTCGTGGATGAGGACGATGCTGTCTATCTCGTCACCGGCATTGGGTTCAGTTTGCTGCCAAAACATGAGGAGCCGCGTCGATAATTATCATGAGGGGCTGAATTGAGGCCCGGAGAAATGGCATCTGGACGACTCTCAACAGAGATCGCGCCACGAAGTCTGCAGCATCACGACCAACCAAGTCGCCATCCTCGCACTTCATTAGTGATCGTCATCTCCGCCGCCGATTGCGAAGAAAAAGCCGTCGCAGGGCTGAGACCGCGGCGGCTTCCCATCACCTCTACTGGACCTGCGGAACGCACTCTCAGAGACCAGCAAAAGGCCCCGCCGTGGGCGGGGCCTTCCGCGACAGAGCTATTGACGACCCGGGGCGAAGCTAGACGCGCCGTGTTCATGTGGGTTCGGAACCGCCGCTTGCATCGTGTGTCCCGGGCTGAAGCCGGACGCGCCGTGGTGCCCGCCGCGCGAGTGCGGGTTTGAAAACGCCGATTGCATCGTGTGCCCTGGAGTCGCGCCCGATACCGAAGCGCCATGCCCGGTACCGCCGTGCCCAACGCCGCTCGCCCCGCCATGTCCGGCTCCAACACGGATGCGCCAACGCCAGCTCCGGCTCCGCCACCAGCTCATCCGCCGCCTCCGCCAGCACCGCCGTCGCCACCGCCACCGCCGCCAGCGAGCAGTGGGCCGGACCCTGCGATCAGCCATGCCGGTATGGCGGCTACTGCAATAAGCTTTGCTATCCTCGTCACGATGATCTCCTCCTCTCCAATTCCGCGTGCGAGGCAACCCGGCGCGTTCGTTCAAAATCGGGCGCACAAAGGGCGGATATGCCACCGGATTGGAAGAGCTGTACAAGCTAGACGATGCCGTCACGCTTATCGCCAACCTCTGGGAGCACCGGCATGACGCGCCGGAATGGGAGGCGGCGATCGGGGCGCTGGCGCTGATGGTTGATCTCGTGGACGGCTCGACGACTTCCTGCGCACACCAAGCGAGCTTTGGCGTTCGGGGGCGCATCATGCAAGCAGATTGCGGTGCCGCCGACGCTGCTGGTCAGCTTAACGTTGCTGGGATGCAGTACAAAGCCGGGTCACCAATTGAAGGCCGGGCTCTCCAAGGTCGCTCTTATCAATGCAAGTACGCGATGGCCGCCTTACCGCATTTCAAGTTCCTTGATCGCTAGAGCCGCAATTTCCGCCGGGTGCTGGACACCGCTTTGGGCGATCTGGATGATCTTGTGCGCAAGCATTTCCGTTAGCGGGTCGTCCCGATCCTTGACGCAGAGAGTATGGAGCGCTTGCTCGTAAGCTGCCGTGATGCGGCTAACTTCTTTACGCTCCATGTCGTGGGTTTGTAATTGTAGGTAGATCGACATTTCCTCACCCCCCTTCGAAGCCCATGATGAGAAAGGGCATATCCTATCACAAGAACCCGCTCACGGCCGTTAAACTACGTTTGCTTTGAGCAGCCGTATCTGCCCCACGGATCAAGATCGGTACCTTGCGCGTTACTACGGCGGCGGCAGCGAGCCGTGCACCGCAAAGAGGCTGTGAACATCGAGGCCAACGGTGGCAGTCATGGCGGACACCCCTCCGACCCACGCCCATGGTCCATCCCCCGGCTTAGAGCCGGAGCATCGCCGGGCGATCTGCAACGAGATTGGCGAGCAACTTCGCAGCGCCCTCGCGGATGAGGTCACGCCGGTACCGTCGCAACTGCAAGGGTTGGTCGAGCGGTTTGCCGAATTGGACGGCGGCGCGCCCTCAATCGTTCCTGACCGCCAAGACGATCCTCCCTCCCTGCCGCTCTGGAAGCGTATAGTAAGGTTTTGGCGGGTCCTGCGAAACGACTCTTGAGTGGGGACGCGCGACCGCCCGGTTTCCGCCTATTTGGCAGCGCGCTTTGGCTGCCAGCGGACCTATCCAAACCCACGACACTCGGCAGCCTAGCCGCCCGCCCACCATTGTAGCAAGGTCATGGGCGGAAGCGTGCTCGGCCATCGCCGCCCCAATTCCAACCGCGCTGACGTTCCTGCTTAGCGTCCATCGAGACCCACCGTGGGGGCCCCGGCGCAGTTGTGTGGGCTGCGCCGGGGCCATACGCACGTCCGCCGATAGGGGGCTCGGAACCGGCAAGGTGCGCGATGCCAATAAAGCACAGGCTGAGGCGTCAGAAAGTGTACCTTGGGCCAGTTTCGCAGCTTCGAGGCGGCGAACGCGGAGCTTCAAAGCTTGCCACCGCGCCGCATCTGCTCCATGCACTGACGCGCAAAGAGTACATAGGCAGGATTGTGGCCTTCTTGTTCAGCGGCGTGAGTGCCGCGTTGGACCACGTTGGCCCGCGCACCCCGCGTTTTCGGCAGAACCCAAACGACCGGCGCGGATCGAAATCCCGATGCCTACGTCACACCTTTGTAGGTTCTCCAGCTTGCCAATCGCTCGGCCGCGTCCGCGATCTCGGCTGGTGCGCTGACGCCCAGCTTGGCGAGCAACCGCGTGCTGCTGTCCGACTTGCGCGGCGGTCCCCAAGTCGCTTGGCGATCTGAGCATCAGTCTTCCCAGCGGCGAAGCACCTTAGAGTTGCTTCTCGCGCGGGCTCAGCGGCAGTTTGCTCATGCCGCGCACATTAGCGAAGACCAGCTGGACAAAATAGGCGCCTAGTTCGCTCCCATGCGCAGCTTCGAGTACTTTGGCCGTATTTCCACGCGCGTCTTGCCACACCGCGTGCAGGTCAACTTCGGCTCGATCTCTGAGAGCCGCACATGGCTGGGAAAGCCGTCCGCGCTGATCTCGGCGCGCTGGCCACAGCGGTTGTCGCGGCAACAAATTATGATGTCGCGCGTGCCGGAGCCGCGCATCTCGCCGAAGGTGATTTTCTCCGGGTAGGTGGTCATTCCGGCGACGGGCACGCGGCCCGCAATAAGACAGCCATACTCGTTTTCAGACACAAAATATTTCTCCCCGCACTCGCACAGGAACATGTGGTACGTGCGGCCGAGCTTCGGCTCCAAGATGTCTGGCGAAGCGCGGTTGCTTGCCGCAGCGGGTGCAAGGAGGACAGGTGGGCTTGGATGCGTCCATGCCGAGAAAGTCAGCGTCCGACAACTGGTTCCCTATTTTCTCTGGCGAAAAGCGCATTTTCGCTAGTGCCGTTGCCGTCTGTGCTGCTCGAAGTCCGACCGCAGCTCAATATCGCGTGCCACGTCGCTTTCGTGGCTGAACGATCCCGCCGAGCGTGACCGCTTCTCACGCCTCACCCCGGGCGTCGGCAATGTTCATCGCCTCTCAGATCCGCCGAGATCACGCGAGCGCTGGTGAGCAAGGTGCCGAGGCCGGTGCCGATCGGCGCCGGTGATTTTCAATTGACGCTCGCGCCGACGTGACGATGATAGCTCGTTACGTAACGGAAGGAGATCGTCATGGGTCTCAACGATCCCGAGCGACAGGCGCGATGGCGCACCAAACGGAAGGAGGAAATCGAACGACTGCGTAACGTCGTTGCCGAACAGTCCAAGCAATTGGCCGAGGCGCGAAGGGAAATCGAGATTGCCGCCCTTCAGCAAGAGAACGCGACATTGAAGATTGCGCTTGCTGATGAGCGCAAACAGCATGCAGCAACCAAGGCCATGGCGGCCAAGCCCCCACCGCCGCCGATTGATCGCGACGAGGTGGCCCGCCTCATGGAGGCGAACCGCAACCTGCGCCTCGCGCTGCAAGAAATGACTAAATGGTATGAGGGGGAAAGTCGCCGGAAACGTTTCATGACGTTCGCGACTTACGGCAAGCTCATGAAATGCTTGCATCCCGACAGCCAGCCAAGCGACGCGGAGAGAAGTGAGGCATGCGCGCTGCTCGGTCAATGGAAGCAGGACGGGGATAGAGCGCGACGCCGAGCCCCGAAGGCTAGCGTATGATCTGCTGCTGTCCGATCGTCATTGGCCCCTCGTCGGCAATATTCGCGGGTGGCGCATGCCGAGGGCCTTGGCGGCCTGTTGCTGGATGTCGATCGATGATCAGCCGCCGTGCTTCATCCGGCGTGGCGGAGACGCCGCAGGCGTCACGCGGCCAAGCGTGATCGGCAAGGGCGTGAACCCTGTTCATGAACGCATCCTCTCGCGACCAGTGTTGTGGCGAAAATCACTGGTTGCGGTTGCATGTGGGACGGCGCCTCCGCGCGACGGCATCAGTCACCTTGCCGCCTCTGCTTTCGATAGCGAGACTTGACCACGGCTCTTCCGTCGGGAACAATTTGCGAGCGCGTGGATTTTTCCTTTTATGACGGCCAACTCGAAGAGCGCAATTCAGTCGTTTGTCTGGGCGATCGAGGAAATTGCGAAGACCGGCAACAAGAAGGCCGAGCATCATGCGCGCCTCGCATTGAAACACTTGCAAGGCAAGGCGCCTAACGAATCCGGTGGTGCTTCCGCCCGCAATGGCCCATAAATCATTTCGCGTTTATCGCGGTCTTAACGCCTTGAAAGACGAAGAGACCGAGCGGGATGATGTGGGCTGAAGCGCCGAGGCCGCGCGCTCGCCGCCGATCCCTAGGGCAACGAGACCCGCGGGTCTCCACCTTCATGGGGGCTCCAAGAGTGCGCGGGCCAAGGTTGTCGTGCCCATGATGTTGAAGGTTCTCGATACGCTGCTCTTGGTCGGAAACGTTGTGCTCGCCACGCAACACGTTGCGCTCGGCTTGTTCAAGATGCTGAAGTTGCCGGGACCGATCCATCCGAGGCTCTCGCAATAAGCGGGCGCACGGTCGGGTCTCTCAGCCATCGGCGCCTACTAGCTGCGTCGCGGAACTTGGAACCGCAAAAGGGAACGCTTTCGTGGATTGGCGTTTGTCTCAATAAGGCAGACGACGCGAGGTGGAACAGATGGCCCACCACAACGAGCCTTTCTTGAAGGACTGCCGAGTTCTAATTGTCGAGGACGAGTATCTTATCGGAGACGACCTCGCGAACGCTCTCCGGGCGCTCGACGCTCATGTGATCGGACCGGTTACCGAACTCGCCGACGCGATGGCTGTCGGGCACGATGGTTTCGATGTCGCCGTGCTCGATCTCAATCTGCGCGGATGTTCGGCCGTTCCGGTCGCGGACGAACTCATGCGTGTCGGAAAGCCCTTCATTTTCACGACTGGCTACGGTGCCGAGAACATCCCTGACCGCTTCCAGCATGTGCGGCGATGGGAGAAGCCTTACGATCTTGAGAAAGTCACGGCTGACGTTGGCGAATTGTGTCGCCACGCGCCGCACCTCGTGGCGTAGTGACGCCAGCGTCCACGGTCTTAGGTCCTGCTAAGTCGAAACCCGGTGGCGCGCACACTCCGGCTCCGGGTCGAATTCATCGACCGAGTTCTGCCACGCGATGATCACCGTCGTATTCAGGCGCATCGATCGGTGAGCCCGCCTCGCAAAAAGGGAGAGCCTCATGCCCGACGCTCAACTTACGAACAAGCTGTCGCCTCGCGAGACGCTGCGGCCTTCTTGTCCGATGTGCAACGCCAAAATGGATGTTCTGCGGGTTGTAGCGGGAAAACCGGGTTTCGAGCACCGGACTTTGAAGTGCACCAGATGCCGAGCGATGTACGAGGCGCAAGCTCCCGCAGACCCGCTCAATTCCGAAACTATAGGCTGGCTTCACAGTGGATTGACGCCGCCTCGGTGAAGTGGTTCAACGATTAAAGGGGTTGGGCTTCATCGCGCCGGATGACGGCGGCCGAGACGTTTTCGTGCATATCAGCGCAGTCGAGTGCGCTGGCCTATCGGGCTTGGCTGAGGGGCAAAAGTGTTCTTACGAGATCCAAGTCGATAGGAAGCGCGCAGGAGCAGCGCAGAAAACCTTCGGGTGTGATCACGTCGCTGAGGATCGATCTCTAGCAGAAATTGCCAAATCGAATGGGCTGCGCCTCTTCAAGAGGATGCAGTCAATATAGGAGTTCTGACGAATGCAAGTCTTGGTTCGGGACAATAATGTCGAGCAGGCGCTTCGAGTTCTGAAAAAGAAATTGCAACGCGAAGGCGTGTTCAGAGAAATGAAGCGGGCGAGGTTCTATGAGAAGCCCTCAGAAAAAGCGGTACGCGAAAAGTCCGAAGCCATTCGCCGTGCTCGCAAGCTGGCTCGGAAACAGGCTATCCGAGAAGGATTGATTGCCGCCCCTGTCAAGAAACCCAATGATAAACGCCCGACCCGCGCGCTTCCAAGCGTGGCACCTAGGAGCCCCGAACAACCATAACTAAGAGCCGCGCTCCTGCTTTGCTATGTATGGTGCTCAAAAGGCCCGCACGGCTAGCGAGGACACGCGGGCTGCCCGACAAACGCCCATTGATGCAAATCAACGCACGACACGGCGACGATGCTCCTACTGGCCTCGCTGGGGCCGAGCAGCGAAGCCGCATCATGACGGTGGTACTACGCGAGCAATTGATCGAGGAGTTGAGGAAGTTCGTTGCTTCGCTGGAGCATGCCCGTGTCGCCGCCGAGGACTATGACGATCCGCGCGCGATCAAGCAGCTCGAACAGACGCTCAAGGAAGCCCGCGAGCTGTTGAAACGGGCGGAGACGGAGCTGAACAACTAGCTCTCGGAAGGCAGCGATCACTCGGCGGCTTGGCTCGCGGCGACCGGCATCGCTATGCGCTGCGCGATCAAGGCCTCGATCTCGTCGCGGTCGCGCGGTGAAAGGCGATGGGCCTTGCCGAGCCGCGCGCGGGCAGCGTGCCAGAAGCGGTCACGCTCGGCGGGATCGTTCAGCCGGTCTTCGATCACGGCGGCGACGCGGCAGACGATCTTGAGCAGTTGTCGGCCTTCGACCAGCACACGCTCCAGCAGGATGGCGTCTTGGACCCATGGCGCGCGCTCCTTGAGATGACGCGCTCCGAGGCGACGGCGATTCCAAGCGATCTCGAATCCCGGCATGATCGACTCTCCCTGTCGATGCTGCCCCAGCCGGTAAGGGTAAATTACAAAGTGTGTGGTTAATATTTTCTTTAGGAATATTACTCCCGCCAACGTGCGTCGATCAGCGCGACTCGGCCTCGTCCTCGACCAGATTACCGGCCGCGATGGCCGCGTCGATCTGTTGTCGGTGGTTTGATCTGGGTCAAGCCCGGCGGAGACAACCGGGCGCAGAGGGCGGCTCGCAAAGTTTTCCGCAACCTAACAGCAGTTCTTGTCTTGCTGAATGTGCGGGCACGGAACGGTCCCGTAAGAGCAAAACACGCAGCAGTCGCCCGCCTTGGGCTTCAGCCGGGTGCCACAGCCCTTGCAGTCATAGTAGAACTGACAAGCGTCAGTCGGCATAGCTTCGGTGGAGTCGTACCCGCAATTCGGACAGGTGATGACGGATTCCAATATCATGTCGCCAGAATACCAAAATGGGGCCGCGGCCGCTCAAGAGTGTCCTGCCCCGGACAGCAGCGCGCGGCGCAACGCCTGACTTCGCGGCCACTCACAACCGGCGGCGAGGCGTTCCATGTAGCCATGTAGCACGGCATCTGGTGCCGATCGAGCACGGACACGGCGTGCCACGGCTGCCGCAACAGAACGACATTCAGCTTCATGTCGATCTCGATAAAGCGCGTCTCCCTGCCGGGTGGATTGTCGCTTTCCCGGCGCTCGGCATCGCTGTACCGCTTTGAGGGCTAAGCAGACGTGAGCCACCAAGCTTTTTTGGGGACCTCCACCCGGGGTTCGCGCAAACAGCAGACACTCTGGAGTATATACCTGTTCACAGCCACGGCTGACGGTGGTCGCGCGATGATCTGATCCACGAGGGATTGATAATTTGCCAGCGAGGTCGTGCACCGCTTTGATCGCCGCATGCCCGCTCTCACCCGCCGCCGCAGCAAGGATGATCCACATCGCGAGACATGGCTGATATTCTTCGGCGATGTCAGTGTCGGTGTTATAGGTCGCCGCGCCGGTGTCCCGAACTCGGCCCCGCAGTGGAGTTGGTCTTGCGGTTTCCATCCCGGCACAGATCCCGGTGAGCACGGCAGCGGCATTGCCGAGACGTTCGACGAAGCCCGTACGAGTTTCCAAGCAGCGTGGCAGGAGCTGGCCGCCACGCGCACGGAGGCCGACTTCGAGATGTGGCGCCGCAACCGTGACTGGACCGCTTGGAAGGACCGGATGCACCGGCTAGCACTTCCGCTGCCGACACAGCGTCCAGAAGGGATTGCGCGCTGCTTCTGCGGCGAGTTAATCACGAACCCGACGCTCGACGAGCACATCCACACGATCCACCGCCAGACCGCCGTTCCACGCCCCCCTCTGGTCGGCGCCTTGGAGGATTGAGCATCGGCGTTGCCCCGCATCTTGCCACATGTTAGTGCGCGCCGCCGCTGCATCTGCCAGATTTTCCCGGTGGTCCAATAGGGGTCCAAGTCCTCCAAAAATGAACAACAAGTGGGTGGCTTGCCATGCGTGCTTGCGGTCGCGCTGTTGACGATGTCCTTCGTCAGCATCTTGAAAGTCTTGCTCATCAAATGGCGGAATTAGAGGAACTGCGGAACCGAGTGCTTAAGGCGGAGCAGAAGGTGAGGAAGAGACGGAGGCAGGAACGCTCGCACATTCGATTGGGCGCATCGAGCCAAGCATTCGCCATGGGCAATGATCATTAAAGCGGTGTTCTTTGCCGCCTTGGCATTGTTCGAGACCGCTTGGCTGTATGCTCTTGCCAAAGCCGCGATAGCTGTTGGCATTTGGGTGCTATCCTGGAAGCGCATTCATGGCCTTCCCAAGGACGCCAGCTCAACGCGGGCTCGCTCATAAAGGAACGGACGCTCTCTGCGCTCGTTTGGAGCGCGATGGAAATGGAGAGTTTTCATGGCGTCCAATAGAATGATTATCTTGCTAAGCTGCATCGCCGTCTGTGGCCCACCCGCATTTGCTCAGAGCGGTGGCGCAGGCGGGAGCAGCGCAGGCTCATCTGCTGCCGCTACCGCAGGCGCTGGAACGGGAGCAAATTCTAGCAGTGCCAACTCAGGTCCCTCGGCCCCTTCCGGCACGGGGACGCAGGATGTCACAACTGGCTCAAACCGGAGCACCAACACCCAACTGAACAATCCCAACGTTCAACCGCCTACGCCAAACAAATCGCCTGCGGCGGCACAGGCCGAGAGAAACGTTGGGGTCGGTCACGCGCCGAATGGACAGCCAATTGGAACGCCGGGAACGGGGCACGAGTGAGGAAGACCAGATGCGCCGATAGGCGCTCTCGCCCAAATGCGATGAAAAAATAAGGGTTGGCGCTATCCGGTTCGGCGACGACGCTTGACTAGCCAATATACGCCATACCCGACTGCAAGAACGGGCAGTCCTGCGCCCGCAATAGGCCTTTGAGGTGGCCGGGAGCGTTCTCACAGTTTCCGTTGCCATTGTAAGCACGCGGTGACAGCGTCGCCATCTTCACCGCCCCCGGGGGCGAGAGGCGCGTCTAGTCAACGTCGCTGGCGC
>NZ_JBANBK010000129.1:0-15650 GCF_053572325.1 Bradyrhizobium sp. UFLA05-112
CTGAAAAGGCCGACACGCAAAACCTTCAACGGATTCCGTCGGCCAGAACGATCGCTCGTCTCATGACAATCGGCCGGGACTTGCTGACGAAAGCGGAGACCGTCACGATCGCGGCGATCGAAGCTGGCGTACCAAGCTTGGTCGAGGCCCGCGACATCATCGCCGAATTCCACGTGATGATCCGGCGCAAGGTTGAGGAAGGGCTTACCTCATGGATCGAGCGCGCCCGCATCAGTCTCGTCGCCTCGTTCGCGAACGGCGTCGTCAGGGATGAAGCGGCGGTTAGGGCGGAAATCACCTCGCCTTGGTCAAACGGACAGACTGAAGGTCAGATCACGCGCCTTAAGCTCGTAAGACGTCAGATGTATGGCCGCGGTAAAATCGATCTGCTTCAGGCCAGACTAATCGGCGCAGAATAATCGGAGCTGCACCAAAACTGCTACAGAGCCAAATTTGAACGCCGATTGACATCCTTGGAGGCTGCACGGTCAACTTCGGACAAGTCGTTCAGCCCGGCCCGCCAAGGCAGTCCGTCGAGTTCACCTATATGATAATGCCCGCAGCCTTCACTATGCCGGAGGCGCGCGTCACATGGCCCGGAGTCATCATGATCATGACGCCCACTCCCCTGAAAACGGAATTCCCGGATGCGGGCCACGTCTTCAAGGCCGAACAGCTTCCTTCTCTGCACCTTTCGCTTGTCGTTACGCGCGGGAAGTTTTCAGACATGTTGAGGATGTTGGAAACAAAGCGCCTGAAGGATCTTCATTTCACCGTTGAGGACGCAGCCAACGGCTCGTGGCCAGTGTTTAGCTGCGGTATGTCGGCTGCCGTGTCCTAAGAACTCCAAGATGCATCGAGGCTATGCCAGCCATGGTGGCAGGGGTGGCAGGCATTTGTATTAGCATCTTAAAGAAGATATTGCCTTGAATTCATTACTATTTGGCCTGCCACCCCTGCCACCACGGCTCGCTCCTACAGCCGGAGCTTCAGGCCGACCCATTCACTTTCCATGTTTTGACTGTTTATGTGTGAAGTTGTGAGCTTCCCGTAATGAAGCATTTAGCTTTTGAACCGTCAGCGGCTGTTCTCCGTTTTTGCTACACCAGTTGCTGTACCGGTTGAGCAGCGATGACGAAGCCAGCCTGTTCTCAGGATCAACAATTAAGCACTCTGCCACAAACCTTTTGAGATGATCGGCTGCTTCTAGCCATCGCCCTGAAGCCTGCTTCACTTTCTGAGGTTCGGTCAAACCCTCGGCTTGCCACGCCTTACAACCACGCACCGCCCAGGCTAGGATCCCGGGAAGTTCGTCTCGCAGCTTCGCCGGAAGTTCGGGATCCTTTTCCGACTCGGGGATTTGAATGTCGAACGGGATGACCCGTACCCGCCGCCAGAACGCTGTGTCGGTGCCGCGCACGCGCGGCATATCATTCGCCACGAGCCACAGTTTGAAGGCAGGAGTGAATTCAAAATAGTCCTGCCGCATAAACCGAGCCGCAATCGGTTCACCGCCCGTCATGCTTTTTAGCTTGGCTTCATCTAGGTGGCGGTCAAAGTTTGCCTCAATGGCTGTGACCATAGCGAACTCCAGCCAACCGCGCCAAGTCGGCAGGTATGTTGTTGTCATACTGCTTAGTAAGCAATGTCTCGGTGGGTGTATGACGTGAGTAGTCGCCCAGCATGTCCCGCAACAGATTGACAAGGGTGGACTTCCCATTGCTACCGCTCTTGCCATAGCAAAAGAAGAAGACCTGCTCCTGCGTGGACCCCGTCAAAGTACATCCCGCGCACTTCTTGATATATATCATCAAGGCACGATCCCCGCCGTCATGCGGTTCAGAAACTTTCTGAACTGTGGGCACTTGGCTGTCGGGTCGGCGGCGACCGGTATCACTTTGGTTAGGAGGTCCCGAGGATCGTGATCGTCACAATCTCCGGTTCTAAGGTCAATGGTCCCGGTTGTGGTATTCAGCAGCCATGGGTTCGCATCAAGCCTGCTGTCGTCTACCATTACTGAGCTCTTCGCTAGGTCGATCATTCGCTCCAACGAGCCCTTAGAAAGAGAGCTATCGGCGAACTTTCTCCGAGTGGCTTTTGCTTGATCATCCGGCAAGTGTTGCGCCTCGCCAGCTATCAGGCGGGCCGTGCTTTTTGCGAACTCAATGCATTCCAGAAGGCTGTCAGGTTTCCAGCGCTTGCCGTCGAAAACAAGCCATCCCTTTCCGGGGGTATAGAGAATGCGGTCGGCCCAGCGCGACGCGAACCGCTGTGCATTGTCCGTGTCATTTTCACGAAGCTTAGAAAGCTCGAATGTCAGGTCCGAGGTTTGCGACTCGTCTTTGCCAGCGGCAGGATTGTCGATCTGGCTTTTTAGAAAATGAAGGGGGCGGGGGTTCCGGCTCCCAGCGGTCAGACCGCTGCGGATCGTAGGAATGATCTCTGATTCTTCGAGACCGATGTTCCTCGCAACCTCGGAAAGCTTGCGCGTGCAGCCGCCTTCATCAAGAATTCCATAGGGAAGTAGCTGCCCAAGCTTGAAGGCGCATCGATTTAAGCAGTGATTCCGCCGGTGATTCGGTGCCCTTGAGAGCCGTTCCAATTCACGGTCTTGCGCTGCGATCAGGTATGCGGCCAATCGGCGCGAATTATTGGTTGGCACTTCAAGCTGCACCTTGGCGGCCGCTTGCGGGTGATCTGAGGTAGCCAGAGAGAGAAGCCAGTGCGGGGCTTTCGCGATTGACACTTCATCCAGTGCCCGTCCTTCCTTGAAGGCGTAAACTCTACCGGAGGGGTGAACGCTACCGGGGCCTACGACGTAGCCGCCGTCGCCTCTAATATCGAGACCTTCGCCCAGGCTCCCAGCAGAGTTCTTGATCGGAGTTCCGTTGCCCCTAAAATAGCGGTGTTCGCCGCTTCCGGTCAGAACCGTAACCGTCTTTGGCAGCTTGCCATGATCGGAAATCAACTTCGACAGAGAGTGCCTTCCGGCGCGCCCATCGATATCGAGCACAAAGATGTTCGATGTTCCGCCGGTGCTGACCCCGTAGTTGGCCCTAGGATTGTTTCGAAAGTACCGCTTGAGCTCCTTCTTGTTCGTGGTCGCGCCATGTACGCCGCGTTTGATCGCCGGGCGCTTCTGTTCGGCAAGAAGGGGCAGAACGGGTAGGTCTTGTTCTACAAATTGGTGAACAAGATCCAAGATGTCTGTTGATCGCTTTTTCATGATAGGCTCGTTTGATGTTGAGATGCTCGGTCGCGGTTGGCTTACGACCTGGAATTGGGGGCAAGGTTCAGGTGACGCCTGCGCAAGGGGGCCTCCACGTCGCAGGTTTCCTTGCGGCAGTGATCAGTTGACGTCAGCTTGATTCCTCGACGCAGGCGTTCTGCCGCAAGCGCAGCGTTTTCTCGTTCGCCTGCTTGAACTGAGCCGACCCCTCGGTGGTTGATGAGACCGCGCTGAGCGCCATGAACTCGTCGAGGTCCGCCTTGGCGTACCGAATCGCTCTCCCGATGCGGGAGAACTTGGGGCCACCGCCGTAAAGGCGTCGCTTTGCGAGAGTGGATGTAGAAGTGTTGAGATAGTCGGCCGCCAGACGCGGCCGCAAGTATGCGGGTTCGTTAGGTGATTTTGCTTGTGACATAGGTTGTCTCGCGGAAACTTCCGGACCAGCCCGGAAGCGAGACGACACTTAGATGACTGAAGGTTAGCGGGAGCGGTTAAGACTCAAATCCTGGAAGCCGAACACCTTGTAGCTTCGCTCGCGCAGAGATCGTTCGCCACGGCCGGTTGAGGTCGGCGCGCGGCTTATCCTCTTGGTCTGAATAAATGACGTACTGGCCTTTGCGGTCGAGGCTTGACAAGACTGCAAGAGCAGGGACGTTGAGCACGATAGCTTTTCGTCCTGTCTTGGAGTCTGGCAGCAGCAGCAATCCGCGTTCAAGGTCCACGTAATCCCACTTGAGGTGAAGAATCTCGCGAAGGCGAGCGCCAGTCAGGATCAACAGACGTAGGGCTGCTGCTGCATACGGGTCGATCTTGGTGCGCCGATTTTCGGGTTTGGGTGCGTGTTTGGAGGTGGGCTTCGTCTCGTCGATCTCGTATGGAATGCCGACCGTCTCGGCTTCCCGAAGGGCACTGCCAAGGCGGGCGAGCTCGTCGGAGTTCAGGAACCGCTCACGGCGGTTCTCCCGGAACGCGCGGATTCCCTTGGTCGGATTATGGCCGACCGGAACGATGTTACAGGTTGCGGCATAACGAAAAATCGAGGAAATGCACTCTAGAGTGCGGTTGGCATTCACCGTGCTGGTCTTGCCGATTTTAGTGTGAAGCCGCGCAAGATCGGCCGTGGAGATTTTCTCCAACTTGATCCGGCCAAGGTGGGGGACGGCATGTTTCCTGATCGCGATTTTATGATTGGTGATCGTGCCGGGTTTCAATTTCGCCTCGGCTTCTTCGGACAGATACCGTTCGGCGAATTCGCTGAATGTGAGTGATTGGCGCTCGTGAAGCCTGTCCTTCATTGGATCGCCGCCCAGGGCCACGTTGGCAAGCAGTTCCTTTGCGGTCTGGCGCGCTTGCTCGGGCGTGAACTCGCGCGAGCCAAAGTAGAACCGCTTCTTGGCGACGCGCCGACCACCGGCTCCTGGCCGATATTCTATGAACCAACCGAGGGAGCCGCTCGCGCCGACGCACACCGAACCCTTTTAGTTCGGCGTCGTACTCGATGGAGGGGAGGGGACCAGCAGCGATGGCGTCAACAGTACGTTTGGAAATCTTGATTGGCATACCAGGGCCGAATAGCGGTGAACATAGGGATCAGGCCGGAATGAGCAATCATCGTTCTCATAACCTGAAGGTCATAGGTTCAAATCCTATCCCCGCAACCAAGATTTCAAAATAAAATCAAAGAATTAGCCCGCCTCTGGCGGGCTTTTTCATGCCTTACAAGTGCTTTCCAAGCGGTACAAATGAAAACCGTTGTTTTCCAAACAGTTACGTCGATTCCGCCGACGATTCCCAATCGCTCCTAAAAACTCCACGGCACAAAACTGGCACAAAACGGCACAAAACCGAGGTGCTTATCACGGGAAATTCGGCCTCCGAAATGAAGGCATGAACTGGATGGGCATATCGTTCGTCCTTCGCTCGCGAGATGCAGCAGCCAGAGAGCTCGGCCTTGAGGTCGTTGGTTGAAGTCCGGCTCCCGCAACCACGAGGCCCAAACTTGCCGGAAACTCCGCCCGACATGGGCGCGACATGATATGGGAAAGATCCTTGCTGCTTTTGGAACTACAGAGCCTCTAAGCTTCCTTGGCTCCAAAAAGCGTTTGCCAGGTCCGATCCCGGCTACTCGCACCACTGAACTCAATTGTACTATGGCACCCGACCGGCAATCACCTACAGCAAATGAACTTCTCGCTACGGGTGGTGGTAACGCCACGGCGGCCGGGGTGAGCTTTCAGGCGTCGGTCGGCGCAGCCTTCGCTTGCCGCCTTCTTGCAGATCGCAGTCTTGATGAACGGCTCCGGCTTGGCAATCCTACACTTGTTTCGATCCGTTTCGAAGCCGAAACTCCGCTCGATGACATTGTTGTCGAGACCAGCGCTGGAGGCTGGGTCTTTGTTCAGATAAAAACAAGCCTTTCTCTGTCTACAAGATTGGACAGCGAACTTGGAAAAACGGCCGAGCAAATCGTCCGGCAGTTCCAAGCCTGCGCTTCCGGAACCGGAGAACGCGGCTGGGACCGGCCGCTCGTTCCCGAACGAGACCGGATGCTTATCGCGGTCGGCCCTGACGCGCCGGCCACGATCAAGCGTGACTTGGCAGTTGCGCTGGCCACAACGCAGGCCCCCGCCGCCGCTCCTCTGC
This sequence comes from Bradyrhizobium sp. UFLA05-112, assembly GCF_053572325.1. Taxonomy (NCBI): domain Bacteria; kingdom Pseudomonadati; phylum Pseudomonadota; class Alphaproteobacteria; order Hyphomicrobiales; family Nitrobacteraceae; genus Bradyrhizobium; species Bradyrhizobium sp. UFLA05-112. Next base: position 5,873 of record NZ_JBANBK010000129.1, read on the forward strand.
CTCAAGCTCAGCAGCAAGCGCTCGACAAAATGCGCGCGCTGCTTGACAGCGCGTGGCAGCAGATCAACGGTGTCCGCCCCGGCAGCGACGATCTTGATAACGTCATACGATTCCTTTCGATCATCGATTTCAATCTGGATGGGCCGGACCGCACCGCAGCGGTCGAAACGCTCGCGCATGTCACTGAGAACGCGGCCGACGCATCGGCTGCCTTCTCAACGGTCGAACGCCTGTGCGAGCGCCTTATGGCGACCAGACGCGGCACCGACGCTGCCGAACTGCGCCAAGCGTTGGCAGGCCGTGGCGTGCGGCTTCGCGCCGCCCCTACCTATAGGTTGGATGTTGAACGTCTGCGCAACTACAGTGCGCGCGTTCAGGCACATCTGACCCAATATGAAGAGACCAGAGTTGGCGACGTCGAGATCAAGATCGAGCGCGACTGCACGACCGCGACCGTCGAAGCGGCGAGCGACGGCTCGCTGGTTCTTGTCGGTGAACCCGGCGCAGGCAAAAGCGCCGCCGTTAGCGCGGCCGCCGAGCGTCTACGCGCGGCAGGCAACGAAGTCATAGAGCTGGCGGTCGATCGCCTCCTTGTCGATTCTCTTGACGGACTGCGGATCGCGCTTGAACTGGATAACGGCGTCCGGCGGGTTCTCGAAAACTGGCCCGGAGCCGGTCCCGCCTTCCTATTCATCGACGCGCTTGACGCCACCCGAGGCGGCAAGGCCGAGGCCGTGTTTCGTTCGCTCATCTCGGAAGTGCTCGAACTGCCGGGCGGCCGCTGGCGCGTCATCGCATCAATCCGGACGTTCGATCTCAAACTCGGCGAGCAATTCAAGAATCTGTTTGAAGGCGAGCCGCCATCGGACAGATACGTCGATTCCGCGTTTCCCAATGTACGCCACCTCCATGTTCCGCGCTGGTCCGATGACGAACTTGGCCAACTCAGGCAACGCGCCCCCTTGATCGCGGCTGCGCTTGATCGCGCTGGCGATCGTCTCCGCGATCTGGCGCGCGTGCCCTTCAATACCCGTTTGCTCGCCGATTTGATCGGCGATGGCGTGTCGCCGGACGTGTTCGGCGGCGTTGGCCTCCAGGTCGAGTTGCTTGCGCTCTATTGGCAACATCGTATCAGCCCTCTCGGCAGCGGCGCCGACCTGTGTCTTAGAACGGCCGTCGAGCAGATGGTTGCCAACCGTGGCCTGCAAGCGAACCGCTTGACGGTCGCGCAGAGCGATACTGCAGCGTTCGATCAGCTCCTGCGCCATAATGTGCTCATCGGCGTATCTGGTAACCGCTACGTTGCGTTTCGCCATCACATTCTCTTCGATTATGCCGCGAGCCGCGTCTTCATCGACCCCGCAGACGTCGAAGCGACAGGCGACCTCTTGCGCCGGGATCGCGGCCTCGGGCTCATGCTCGCTCCAGCGCTTTCCTATGCGCTGCAAGACTTGTGGGTTACCGGCTCAACCGGCCATCAACAGTTCTGGCAAGCCGTTGCGCATTTTGCCGGTGACCATACTTCCGATCCCGTTGCGCGCAGCGTCGCGGCGCGCGCGGCATGCGAGCTTCCAGATCTCGCCGACGACATGCGCGGCTTTGTGGCGCTCCTTTCAGGAGCCCCCGCAACACAACAGCTGGCATTTCAAGCGTTCTCCCATATTGTCGGTGCTCTCTCCGTCAGAATCGAAGACGGCCAAGCGCTCCAGCTTGGTCCCTGGTGTTTTCTCGCATCCGCCACCAGCAACCACATTTCCGATATTGCATGGCCGTTGCGCACGTTGCTCTTTCTGCTCTCAGAGCGGACCCTAATGCCGCAGCAACTGGCCGAGCTCGGCCTCGCGTCACGTCGGCTGCTCGACCATGCCATTCGTCAGACCGGCAAGTGGTCCCAGATTGCGTCGGCCGCCGTCGGCTTCGTCGCCGACACCTTTGAAAGCGATGGCGCCGCGTCGCGCCGCTGTCTCGAACAGGTTCTGACGCCCGATCGCCTGCGCAATCACGCCCATGAAGAAATGCCGTGGCTGGCGCGGAAGGTGCTCAAGATCGGGAATGGAGACCCTTCGTTTGTACCCGACATCTACAGGGCTGTTTTTAGCCACACCGTCACGGAAGACGAGCCGACCAATATTGGAGATAGCCAAATTCTGCCGCTGCGCAGCAACCGGCGGCAAGACTACGAGATGGCGCGATGGACATTGAAGGAAGCCTTTCCGCGGTTCCTTCAAACGCATCCTATCGAGGGCGTCCACGCTCTGGTGGCAGCCCTTCAAGCTTATGTCGAAGATAAACATCCGCTCGAAGAAACCGCCGAAGAGGTCACCGTTCGCGCGGGAGCATCAACTGGCAGGCTCATAAACGACCGCAGTCACATCTGGGCCTGGAACCCGGACGATAGGCACAGCGACAACGCCGTTAGTCTGGTCCAGACCTTTTCGGCACGCCAGAGAGAGGCGAGCGAAGACGAAGCGCTCCAATTGGCGAACGAGGTGATCGCTCATAACCGGCTGGCGATTCTCTGGTCGAGATTGTTTAGGGCTGCCTCCAGGCGCAACGGACCATTCGCCGTCTTTCTTTTGTCTTTCGCCAGACAGCGCCCCTTCCTCCTTTCGCAGGACACCAGCAAGGACGCCATCGACCTCATCGCGTCCAGCTACACCGCGCAAACGATCGAGGCCCCCGAGAGTTTTGAGCGTGATGTGCTCGCAATCGACTTTCCGCTCTCGCGCGACCCCGAAAGAGCCAGACAGCATTTCCAGCTGCGGGTTTTCCGGACGATTGGCATCGAACATCTGGTGACGGTGGAAGCCCAACAGATTCTCCGCGACGCCCCAGCTATTACACGAGACCAGACCAACCCTCGTCCTTTTGAAATCTTCACGGGCTCGGGCAACGGCGGAGACCGTTATTGGTGGCTGCGCGAAGACAATATTGACGTCACCGCCTCGTCGAATGCCGAACTCCTCGCTCAACTCGAAGAGGTCAACAGCCGGTTCGGTCTCGATCCGCAAGGTCCGCTCACAGCCGACCCTCTTGAAGGCGTGGCGCTGTTGAGCGCCCTGTGGCGCTCAGCCGCGGAAGCGACCGGCGCAGCGGGCGCCAAGGTCATTTCCTACGCCAAGGATACCGTTGGCCGCGGCTGCACGAAACTGTCCGAAAATACCGATGTCCTGCGAGCGCGGCCCGACGCAATCGCCGCGCTCTGCGATCTGCTCGACACGCTGCTCGCCGATACGACGCCGAACATCACTGAGGAAGACGAGTCAAAAGACGAAACGGCCCTTGCTTCAGTCCGAGGTGGGCGGGTTGATGGCGCTGAAGCCGTCATGAATCTCTGCCGCGTCGATGCCGAGACAGCGGCACGTTTCTACGACGACTTGGGCCGCTCGGCGCGCGACGCCCATCCTGCCGTCCGTTTCGCCATCGCCTGGCGGCTGGTCATGCTTTGGGATACCGCCCGCGAGCTCATGTGGGAACTCGCCGATGTCTTTGCAGAGCATGAGACCAACCCGCGCGTCCTGCGCTTCTTCGCAGATTTCCTCACGCGCGTTCTTCACGTCGATCCCGCACGCGTCGAACAGTTGGTTTTCACCATCCTGCCGAAGGCCGAGCAATTCCAGGCCGAGGACAAGAATGACCTCATGGAGGCGCTCGGCAGCATCATGGTCATTCTCTGGGTAACTCATGTTCGTAGCGCGGCGCGAGCGCGGCTCGATTTATGCCTGTCGGATCCGCCATCCCACGAGCCCGAAATAAGTCACGCCATTCCGTCCATCCGTGGCGGCCTTGTTGTCGGTTACGGCACAACCAACACAAACGATGCCGCGATACGAGCGCGATGCCAACAGTTTGCAGCCGAAGTCGTCGGGGTGTGCGCGACAGGTCTGCAACGGTACTTCGACCTGCGGCGTGAGGATCAAGCGCAGGATGCGAACGCAACCGCAACCACGTTCGCTAAGCTGCTCGACAACATGTGCGATCAATTCTACTTCGCGTCCGGAGCATTCCGCGACAACGCGAACGAGGAAGAGCCGCTCGCCGAGAACGCGTCGAAAGCAGCGTTTTTCAACGACAACTACGCGACCCTCCACCGGATCGGTGATGTCGGCACGCCTCACACAATCTTACATTTGATCGAGATGCTCGGTTACTTGATCCCCGCCGATGCCCCGCGCGTATTCGACCTCGTTGCTCATGCGCTGCTCACAGCCGGGCGCAAACAACGATTCCAGTTCGAGTCGCTTGGCGCCGACCGCTTTGTCCAAGTGATCGGCGTCTTTCTTGCCGATCACCGCGAGGTCTTCGACGACCTCGGGCGTCGTGATCAACTGGTTGCCTGTCTCGAAGCTTTCGTCGATGCCGGATGGCCCTCCGCCCGGCGTCTCCTCTATCGCCTGCCGGAACTGCTTTAGTGAACGGCCCCCGCGACAAGGCACGCTTCAAGTCCACGCTCCACCACATCTTCGAGGCGTTCAGTTCGAGGTCGAGCGGATCGGGACCGCCTGCATTTATCGGCGCGGCCTATCGTGATCCGCTCGAACATACGACGCGGCGATATGTCATTGACGACATCCTAGTCGCACTCGGCTGGAATCTCGGTCGGTTAACACAAGAGATCGTCGAAGAGGCCCGTGCTCAAGGCGACACCACGCTCTTCCTCGACTATCTGGGCGTCAATCCCACGACGCAGGTACCGTTGCTCATCGTGGAGGCCAAAGCATGGGCAAAACCGCTTGTAACGCCGTCATTCGCTGGTGCCGCTCAGCAGATTCTCGCAAGCCCCTCAAACCACGAATCTTTGATCGCCAAGGCGATCGAGCATTGCAAAGCCGGAGGCCAGCCCAACCAATCCCCGGTCATCCTCGAATGGGCGCAATGGTTACATAAACTCCACCAATACGTCACGACGCTCCACAGGCAGAGTGGGCATGTGGTGCAGTGCCTCGCCATCACGGCAGGCCGCTGGTGGGTCATCTTCACAGACCCGAACGAAACTTTCGTTGCCCGAGGCAACGTCACACCCGCCAATATTCGCGTCATCGACGAACGAGATGCCGTCGCTCACTCGGACGAGATTTTCGATCACCTCGCGCGTCAGACCCTTATCAACGATCCACCAGACCTTATCCAGCCGGGCCAACTGTCAACCTATACTGCTCCTGCGGATGTTGTCCGGCTCTTTCATGCCCTTTGGATCGCGCGCAAGCGAGATGGCGCGCACTTTGATGCGTTTCCACAAATCAACCTCTATCCGGCAGTCATTGTCGAGCGCCGGGATGGCCAACTGATCTCCATCATCGATAGCCGCCGGTCGCGCATCGCGGTGCCTCACAACTACGCCGACCTGGCGAGACATTTTCAGGAAGTTGAAGCCAGTTCGGTTGCGCTCCTGCAAGCCGTGAATGGCGAACTGAACACGGCGCTCACTGCCTCGCCCCTTTCTGCCTTTCCGGGATTCCCCACACTGGCGAACAGTCGAGTTCCGGCCGACGCCCCGCAAGCCGCGACGTTCTTGAATTCATCGCCTAAGCCCGATGAGTTCTTGCTCGTTACGGGCACGAATGCCCACTATTGCCTGCCGCGTCCTATCGTCGATCCATGCGCCGGGCATAATTGGAGCGACTGCCTCGCCCTTCGAGAGAACAAACTCAGCGCTCCGGTGGTAAGCCGCAGCTTTGAACCGGCATCCTTTTTTACAACGCTTGAGCTTCACCATTGCGCGCACCGCAGCATGCACGATCGACGCGAACACCGCTGTCAGATCGCGCCGTTCGAAGAGTTCTTGTGCTGCAGAGCCTGCGTCTTCCAACAGGTTTGTTGGCCAGCCGCCGAACTCAATCGACTGCCATGTGGCGTCATGACCTAGTCACGTGAATCTTAAAGTTCGCCACATAAAGTCTGCTGAGCTTTGTGACAGAAGCGTCTGACAGAAGCCAAGATCTGGTCTGCGGACTTGGTCCATTTGAAGGGCTTCGGGTTGTTGTTGTGCAGTTCGATGAAGGTACGGATGTCGGCCTCGAGCTGCCTGACGGAGGTGTGAGCACCTCGCTGGATTTGCTTTCTGGTGAGCTCAGCGAACCAGCGCTCAATCTGATTGATCCATGACGCAGAAGTCGGCGTGAAGTGAACATGATAGTGCGGCCGGCGAGCGAGCCACGCTTTGATCTTGGGCGTCTTGTGGGTGGCGTAGTTGTCCATGACGATATGGACAGCGAGCCCCTCAAGGATTTGAGCGTCGACCTCTTTGAGGAACTTTAAGAACTCGACCGCCCGATGGCGCTTGTAGCATTTGCCAATGACAAACCCGGAAGCGACATCGAGCTCAAAAGCGTGGTCGTACCATGCCGCACGTAGCTGTGCGTGCGACGTTCCGGTACGCCAGGCATCATCGGCAAGACCGGTTGCTCGCGATCGAGTGCTTGTATCTGACTCTTTCATCAACGCTGAGGACAACGGCTCGGTTCGGTGGGGACAGGTAAAGCCCGACAATATCGCGCACCTTATCGACGAACAGCGGATCGCTCGACAGCTTGAATGTCTGGCTGCGGTGCGGCTGCAAGCCGAACGCCGTCCACATTCGGCGGATCGTGGTGTGAGAAAAGCCAGTTTCCGCAGCCATCGAGCGGATCGACCAGTGCGTCGCATCGGGCGGCGTTGTACGCAATGTCCGCTCGATTACCTCAGCAACCTGATCGTCGTTGATGGTTCGAGGGCGCCCAGGGCGGGCTTCGTCAAGCAGGCCATCACAGCGATCCTTCAAGAATCGGCGGCGCCACTTGCCAACGGTGTGTTCATGGATGCCAAGTTCGGCAGCCACTGACTTGCTTGGCAGGCCATCTGCACACCGTAGGATCGCGCGGCACCGCTCAGATAGCGACCGGGCCACACGATGACGACGAACCTGCCTTTCTAAATATGCTCGCTCTTGCGGACTCAGCACCAACGGCTCGATTGGCCGGCCTCTAACACCTGCATTCGCCACAAGCGCTCTCCTCTGCAGAGATTCGAGCCATCATATAATGTGCCGAACTTTCTTTCCAGATGACTAGGTCGCCTGAGCGGCCTTGCCGCAGCCATGTACTGGCCCGAGATCGCTGCCGCCTAAACGGCAACCTTAGTTCGAGCCCACCTCGCGTTCATTTCTGAACGAACCGATGCAATTCCTATTCGAAGCAAACGCCGCCGACTACGGCGAACCAATCGCGGACTAATGAACGGCGCTTTCTCCCGTTGTCGGGATTTCAAAATAGGACTCTACTGCCCCCGGGGCCTGCGTCTCGAACTGTAAGGCTGCCGGACGCCGTTGCGATCGTGATTTCCGGCGCCTCGGAATTCTTATCGCGGCGGGCGCCCGCGCCGGCCGGCCAAAATCGCCAGCATGTTGACGACCGACAGCGTTCCCTCCGCGCATAGCGCGGCCATCCGGAAATCAGCGGTGCGCTTATGTTGAAGGGCCAGTGACAGATTAACCGCAGCCCTCGCATGGGCGCGAGCCTCTTTGCTCTCCGAGCCTTGCAAGTCGCTCTCGAATATTGCTTCCAGCATCCGCTTCGCGTCGCTGGAGCTTGGCGGAACGCCGTCGGTCGAGGGATGAAGAGCAGGATCGTACACTTCCTGCGCAACTGAAATCAGCACTTCGCGGCAGAGCAGGCCGACAGCTTGATATTGTTCCTCCGTAGCCGCTGTATCGAGCCGCAGGCGTACCTCCTGTAGCTGGCGATCAACCTTCTGCCAGCCGGTCGGCTCCTCGAAGACTGCAACACGTCCAATTTGTTGTGGCGCAAAGATCGGCTTTCCTGACACCTCTTTGACGGCGACAAGTTTCCAGCCGTCCGGGGCCAACTCTTTGTTATAGATATCAACAAGCTCACGGACCCGATCCGGGTCTGGTCGAACAATCGGATGCACAGTCTCGCAGAGAAATCTTAGAAACTGCTCATCGGATTCGTATAAGAGATTGAACCGGGAGTCATGGAAGACCCAATCATCCTCCCAGTCATTGTTGCGGACCCGATGCTGATAGATATCGCTGCTGGCGTTACTATACCGGTAATCGTCCGACGGAAGATTGTTGAGATCGTAAAGCCGCGCCAAGAATTCGTTGTCTTGCAGTCGCCCGGACCAGGGCGTTTGGCTCATTGTGAAATAATCGATGATCGACCGGCGAGTGACTTCCGAGATCCCCATTTCGTCCGCGCTCATTGCGTCATGCCTTCCAGAGCGAAGGCAACATCGCTCACCAGTTGACCATGCGGGAAGAAGTCGGCGGCGTGTAGCGCTCCTAGCGCTTCCTCAAATTGCTGATACTGGACCGATCCGTTTCCTGCCCGCTTCGCGAGTTCGTCGATTTCGTCTGCGATTGCCTTGATGTGATCTTCGCGCCGTTTTCGCTCGGCGGGTCCAAAGCTTCGGGGGCCATCCTGTACGAACAAGTGAGCGTGGGCGCGCACATATTTGGCGAGTGCGGCGAGACTTTGCGGCCCTTTCGCACGCCGCACGCACTCGCGTTGTAGTTCGCGTTGGTCCCAGAGAAGATCGCCGTCTTTTGTCATTATAAAAGGTTCGTAGTATCCCGGCGTGCCGAGGTCTTTACATGCTTGTTCAACCGCAGCGCTTGCCGTTTGAAATTCCAGTAGCTGTTGCTTCGCTACCCGGCCCTTACTCGGGCCATCGTGGACGACAAGCAAAACCGGCCCGTAATTAGGACTCTTTTTCTCCAACGCCTTCGCAATGCAGTAAACGGCGTCCTCGATCATCATCCGATCGCGCTCCGTATCCGGAGCGCTGTCCGTCCGACGGTAGGTGCCAAGCGAAAAGCTGCCACTCTGAAGTTTGTAAAACGAGACCTCCATTGTTTCCAATGAAGCGCGACACGAATCGCAGTCCACAGTCCAGGGAGCCTTTGCCCCGCCGCGAGCCTCGACGCGCTCAAGCACGGCGTCGAGATTGATCGTATGTGAGCGATGGCGCGTGATTTGGTCTTGATCGTCTCCGGCGATCGAAACGCTATCCGGTCGCCATGGCAGGTGGCGCTCATGCAGCCTTACCCAGGCCCTGATCGCTTGTTGCGCGGGTCCAGGAATTTCCTCGCCGTCCTGCCACCGGCGAACGGTTCGAGGAGAGACGCTTAGCAGTTGCGCGGTTTCGCTGGGCGAAAGACCGAGGCGGAGCAGGTATTGGTTAAATTGCTCTGGTTTCATAACTTGCAACTTCCATGACGTTTTGTCAAAATATAAGTGACAAAATGTCAAAATCACAATAGGCGTCTTGGTCGTGCCGCATCTCTCCTGCGAAATCCGCTACAAATCCTAGACAAACTGTTGATATGCCCGATGTTCTGTATCGTGATCCCAGTTCATGAGCTCTGACTTCGCGCGCCAAGAAATCGCGCCGCAATGCGCCCCGGCTGCTCCTCCGAAAGTGACGCTTCCAGATCTTCCTTGCTTGCCGGTTCAAGCACCACCTGCTGGCCAAGTTTCTTGGCGAGCAGCAAGTCGAGTGCTGCCCAGATCGAGATATCGACCTGATACAAATAGCCATCCAGCGAGGCTCCGCCGCCTGCGCGCTATTTATGATGTCTTCGTCGTCCGCCATGTGCTTGGTGAGTTTGCCACTAATCAAACTGAAATCTGAGTAATAAGGCATTCAAACCAAGGCTCAACCCCGAAAGCATATCGAGGCTGGCTTGGGCGCTCTTTCTGATGCGTCTTGAGCACGCGATCATTGAGCCAAATCCTGTAGCAGTTCATCGGCTCTCTCTCTTCTGCGGTCGCAAGAC
>NZ_JBANBK010000130.1:0-15625 GCF_053572325.1 Bradyrhizobium sp. UFLA05-112
ACAGCCGCTCGGCCGCATCGCCGCTGACGCCAATACATCGGATTACTGCCGCCCTTTTTCAACGGAATCGGCCCATCGCCGTCATTTCGCAGCGATGCCGAATTGGGGCACAGCGGACATTGAGTAGGACGCATCGCCTCCCTGTAACTGCAACCACTTTGGCCCAGAGGCGAAATTTGTTATCTTTCAGTTGTCGGCTTAACCTAACGTTCCACAAGACCTAGAGGGTGGCACCGATGCGAAAGCTTCTCTCGGTGTTCGCGATTTTGGCCTGTTGCTTGGTCCAGCCCTATCAGACTTTTGCACAGAGCCGCGTATCGGATCAGGATGTCGCCGATGCTTGGGTGTATCTTTTCACCCGCCTCTTAGTATTGCGACAGCAGCAACTCGACTTTCAGGAAGGTTTCAAGTGGAACGAACTGGTGCACCGAAAGCCCGGCTCGGTGGATTGGCCAAATCCAAATCTCGATGTGGCGTACTCGGAAGCTTGGGTAGCGACCGCCGAGAATAGCTGCACGATTGTGACCGTGCCTAAGATTGTGGGACGGTACTACACGGTCCAATTCCTAAACGGATGGGACGAAACTCTCGCCAATATCAATGAACGCCTCTTTCCGAATAAGCCTGACGGCGAATTCGCGATCTGTTTGAGGGGATCGAAAGTCGAGCTTTCCCCGCAAGTGAAGCGGATTGACCTGCCGGTGAGGTATTCGCGCGTATTGCTGCGCGTAGAATTGGGAGACGATTGGAGCGAGGCCGTCCGACTACAGCTACAGTTTAATTTCCGAGCCTCTGGCTCGCCGAAGCTACCCGAGATACCGAAAACTCCGGTATTTGACCTCGAAAGGCTGCCGGGCGTCGAAGCCTTCGACTTTGCCGATGCTGCACTGGACAGCGAGCCCGACCTCAATCCCGGTCTGGAGCGTTACGCAGCAAATGCCCGCATCATCCAGCAAGCCATCAAAGAGCCCGCCGAGCGCGAGCGCATGGCGAAAGTGGTTCGCGAGCAAGCCTACGCAGAGTTCGCGAAGTACGGTCCACCCATCGGACATGGCGTCATCCAGAATGGTTGGGCACGACCGGCCGTGGTCGGAAACTACAACACCGACTATATTGCGCGCACGCTAATAACCTACGGCGGCATCTGGGCAAACACTATGCCCGAAGTGCTTTATTATCGCGTCAGCACCGACGCCGCAGGCGTTAAGCTCTCTGGCGATAATTCCTACACGCTCACATTTTCGAAGGATCAGCTTCCGCAGTCCTTCGCAAAATACTTCTGGTCGGTCATTGCAGTAGACACTACTCACTTTCGAGTTCTGCCAAACCCCACGAAACGATACCTGCTCAACCGAGAGACCAAACCGCAGTACAACAGCGACGGCTCACTTACCCTGTACTTCGCTGACGAAAAGCCAACAAATGCGCCTGACGGAAATTGGCTTCCAACGCCGAAGGGGTTGGTGTACCGGCTGACGTTCCGATTTTATGGTCCGATTGATGGAGTAGCGAACGGGACCTACTTTCCGCCGCCGATGATCAAAGCCTCCAATTAGAAAGCACAAGAATACGTCGATCGATCGCACGCATTGGCTCGACCTCGAAAGGCGTCGGGGCAGGGCGCAGGAAGGCCGCGCAGCGCGCCGAGAGCACAGGGCCAGAGCGCTTGCGCCGTTATTTAAGTCAGTCAGGCCAGGCTATACGCCCGCTGCGCATTCGCTCCGAACGCCTTCTCTCTCACCTGCCCGCCCAGCTTCGTCAGGCAATCATCGAGCGCGTTCTTGATCTCGCCATAGCTTCCCGCGAGCAGGCACACGGGCCAGTCCGAGCCGAAGATCAGCCGATCCTCGCCGAAGCATTTGGCGGCGTGCTCGACGTAAGGAAAAAGTCGCTCTGCGTCCCAGTCGTTCCAACGGGCCTCCGTCGCAAGGCCGGAGATCTTGCACCAGACATTGCCGCAGTCCGCGAGCGCAGCGATGCGGTCGGCCCAGTCGCGGCTGAAACCTTCAGCGATCGGCGGCTTGGCAGCATGGTCGAGCACGAAACGCGCTTGCGGAAACGCCTGCGCCGTCGCGATTGCGGCCGGCAGCTCACGGGTGCGAACCAGGAGATCGTAGGTGAGATCACGCGCGAATACCGCCGCAAGACCTCGCTGCGCGTCCTCGCGCAGCAGCCAGTCGGGATCGGACTCGTCATGGACCTGGTGGCGAATGCCGACCAGCCTGTCGCCCGCCGGCGCGGCGCGCAGCCGGTCGAGCGTTGCGCCGACCGCCGCGTCGGTCAGATCGACCCAGCCGACGACGCCAGCGACGAAAGACGTCGCGGCGGCGATGTGCAAAAACTCCTCGGTCTCCGCGACGGAAGAGCGGCACTGCACCAAAATGCTCGCATCGATGCCATTCTGTTTCAGGAGCGGCGCGAGATCGGTGGGGCCGAAGGCGCGGCGGATCGGTGCGAGCTCGGCCGCCGCCATCCAGGGATAGTCGGCCCGCGCGGGGTCCCAGAAATGCTGATGCCCGTCGATCGCCATCATTCATCCTCCACCCATCATTGCCGTAGCCTCTCCCGCCTGCGTGGACGCGGGCGGGAGAGAAGCGCGGGAACGCCGGGGCTGGCGAACGTTCCTACTTCAACATCTGCGCGACGTTATCCTTCGTCACAAGATCGAGACCGGTGTAGACGATCTCCGGCACCTTCTGGCCCTTCTTGATGGCAAGCAGCGTGTCCATGGACTTCTCGCCCATCTCGAACGGGCGCTGGCCGGTGAGCGCGTTGGAATAGCCGTCGCGCAGGAGCTCAAGCTGCATCTTGAGCGTATCGGCGACGACCAGCGTCAGCTTGCCGGCATCGATGTCCTTCTTGTTCTTGTTGACGAAAGCCTTGAAGCCTTCCGGCGCGAACATCGGCCAGCCGCCGACCGGCACGATCGCGGCGAGGTCGGGCGTCGCGGTGCGCAGATCGGCCATCTGCTGGACCGCCAGCGTGGAGTCGTCGTTGCAGAAGGTCGGCGAGCCCGCGACCTCGACCCATTTGGAGCCCTTGAGCGCCTCGCGGACGCCATCGACGCGCTCGGCCAGGTTCTTCGCGCCCGGACCGCCGGAGACCATGGCATATTTGCCGCCCTCGGGTCGGAGCTGGAGCAATTGCTTGCCGAGCGCCAGGCCGAAGTCCTTGTTGTTGGTGCCGATATAGGCGATGCGCTTGGAGCCCGGCGCATCCGCGTCAAAGGTGATGACGGGAATGCCGGCCGCAGCCGCGGCCTCGATCGACTTGGTCATCGCCGCGACGTCGGCAACCGAGATCGCCAACCCGTCCACCTTCTGGGTGATGAAGTCCTGGATGATCTGCGCCTGCGTCGCCGGCTCGTGCTCGATCGGCCCCTTGTAGATGCATTCGACGTTGCCGAGCTCCTTGGCGCGCTTCATGCAGCCGTCGCGGGCGACGTCGAAGAACGGATTGTTCATCGCCTTGGGCACGACCGCGAACTTGTAGGTCTGGGCAAACGCCGGGGTCGCCATCATCGCGATGGCCATGCCGGCGAGTAGTAGCTTTCTCATTACGTTCCCTCCACACTTTTATGCCTATCCTTTTGAAAACTCCGGAAGGCGGATAGACGATGCATTCGTTGCCCTCCCGGAGTAACTCTTCTCAGGCCATGCGCGAGCGGATGCGGTCCACCAGCACGGCCAGGATGATGATCACGCCGACCAGCGTCTGCTGCCAGTAGGAGTTGACCTGCGCGAGCACGAGTCCGTTGCGGATCACCTCGAGCAGCACGCAGCCGACGATGGCCCCTAACGGACCGCCGATGCCGCCGGCGAGATTGGCACCCCCGATGACGGCGGCCGCGATCACATTGAGCTCGTAGGACGTCGCCATGTTCGCCGGCGCCGATCCAAGCCAGCCGGAGATGATGATGCCCTGAAGCCCTGCGGCGAGCGCGCAGATCACGTAGACCTCGATCTTCACGCGTACGACCGAGATGCCGGTCAATTCGGCCGCCTTCTCGTTGCCGCCGAGCGCGAAGACGTGACGACCGAAGGTGGTGTGGTGCAGCACCACCGCCATAACGAGAGCGAGGATCACGAGGTAAATGAACGGCGCGGGCACGCCGAACAGGTCGCCCGAGGTGAGCGCGTAGAAATAGTCGGCGTCCGGGCCGCCCGGAAAGCTGCCGCGGCCGTTGGAGACGACATAGGCGAGACCACGCACGATCGAGAGCATGCCGAGCGTCGTGACGAACGGCGACAGCCCCAGCGTCGCGATGCAGAAGCCGTTGATGAGCCCGACGACCAGCGCAACGGCCAGCCCCGCCAACACGGAGATCACGAGGATCAACCCCGGCACGTTGGCAAGCACCGTCTTGCCGTCCGCGGCCAGGTGGACGAACATCGATCCCGGCGCCGACAGCTCCGTCATGACCATGGAAGTGATCATCGCGGAAAAGCACATCATCGAGCCGACCGAGAGGTCGATACCCCCGGTGATGATGACGAAGGTGATTCCGAGGGTCGCGATGGCGATGAAGGAGAAGTTCTTCGCCACATTCTGCATGTTGCCCTCGGTGAAGAAATAGGGGCTGGCGAAATGCATGATGGCGAGCAGCACCAGGAGCGCGAGCAGGACGTAGCCCGTCTGCGTCGCAAACAGACCGCGCTGCCACCATCTGGACTTGCCGACATTGGTGAAGGTGATCGGGGATTCGATCTGGATGGCCATTACGCCGCCTCCTTCGCGCCGGTGATGAGGGCGGTGACTTCCTCGGGACTGGTATCGTGGATCGCCTTGTCCGCACGCTTCTCGCCACGGCGCATGACGACGACGCGGTCGCAGACCGCGAACACGTCGGGCATGCGGTGGGAGATCAGCATCACGGCGACGCCTTGTTCCTTCAGGCGGTGGATCAGGCTCAGCACCTGCTCGACCTGGCGCACCGAGATCGCGGCGGTCGGCTCGTCCATCATCACCAGCTTTGCATTGGACAGTCGCGTCCGCGCGATCGCGACCGCCTGGCGCTGGCCGCCTGACATCTGCTTGACGAGATCATGCGGCCGCGTCTCCGAGCGCAACTCGCCGAACAAGTCCAGCGCGCGCGCCGCCATTGCCTTGTGGTCGAGCAGCGAGATGGGGCCGAATTTGCGCTTGAGCTCGCGGCCGAGAAAGACGTTCGCGGCCGCGGTCAGATTGTCGGCGAGCGCGAGGTCCTGGTAGACCACCTCGATGCCGACGGCGCGGGCGTCGATCGGCCGATAGAAATGCACCGCATTGCCGTCGAAGCGGATCTCGCCGTGGCTGGGACGGAAATTGCCGGCGATGATTTTCACCAGCGTCGACTTGCCGGCGCCGTTGTCGCCCATCAGGCCGACCACCTCGCCCGGATAGACCTTCATCTCGACGTCGTGCAGCGCGCGGATGGCACCGAACTCCTTGCCGATCCCGGTCAGTTCGAGGACCGGCTGCCGTGTTGCTTCAACGCTTGTCATCAGCAGCCTCGCTCAGACGTACCGGTTGACCAGGGATTCCAGATATTCCTGACGGCCCGACCGCGGCTGCGGATCGAAGCCGGGGGCGAGCGCGCGATCGGCGAGATCGGCGAGCGAACGCTGGCCGGCAAGGATGGCGCGGCCCTCAGCTCCGGCCCAGCCCTGGTAGCGCTCGGCGAGCGGCACCGTGAGCGCGCTCGCATCTAGCATGTCGGCCGCCGCGAGAAAGGCCCGCGCGCAGGCATCCATCGAGCCGACATGGGCGTGGATCAGATCGTCTGGGTCGATGGATTGCCGCCTGATCTTGGCGTCGAAATTGAGACCGCCCGTGGTGAAGCCGCCGCGGTTCAGCATCTCGTGGAACACCAGCGCCAGCTCGCCCACGTTCATCGCGAACTGGTCGGTGTCCCAGCCAAGCAGATCGTCGCCGCGGTTGATGTCGAGCGAACCGAACACGCCAAGGGCTTCGGCGAGCGCGACCTCGTGCTGGAACGAATGGCCGGCGAGGATGGCGTGGTTCTGCTCGATGTTGAGCTTGACGTCCTGGAGCAGGTCATAGCGCTGGAGGAAGCCGTAGCAGGTGGCGACGTCGAAATCGTATTGGTGCTTGGTCGGCTCCTTCGGCTTGGGCTCGATCAGGATCGGGCCCTTGAAGCCGATCTTGTGCTTGTGCTCGACGACCAGGGAGACGAAGCGGCCGAGCTGGTCGAGCTCGCGTCCGATATCGGTGTTGAGCAGCGTCTCGTAGCCCTCGCGCCCTCCCCACAGCACGTAATTCTGGCCGCCGAGCCGGTGCGTGACCTCGAGCGCGGCGCGCACTTGTCCGGCGGCATAGGTGAAGACCTCGGGATCCGGATTGGTCGCGGCGCCTGCCATGTAGCGGCGGTGCGTGAACAGATTGGCCGTGCCCCAGAGCAGGCGCACCTTGGCGGAAGCCATCTTCTGTTCGAACAGGTCCGCAATCGCATTGAGGTTCGCGACGGACTCGGCGAGCGAGGCTCCTTCCGGCGCCGCATCGACATCGTGGAAGGTGAAGAAGGGCACATCCAGCAGACGAAACAGCTCGAAGGCGGTATCGGCCTTGGCGCGCGCCATCGCCATGGCATCGCTCCCGTGATGCCATGGCCGCAAGAACGTCTCGCCGCCGAAGGGATCGCCGCCCGGCCAGCAGAACGAATGCCAGTAGCAGACGGCAAAGCGCAAATGGTCCTCCAGCCTGCGGCCGTGGACGATGCGGTCCTTGTCGTACCAGCGGAACGCGAGCGGGCTCTTGGCGTTCGTGCCGCCATAGGCGACCGGCGCGGTCGCACCGAAGAAATTTGCAGATGCGTTCACAGGGAGAGCTCCTTCAGCGCGGGATACAGTTTTCGCCACTGATGATAGGCGTCGTCATAGGCGGCAGCAGTCGACGCGCGCGGCGTGTAGGTCGCGAGGCGCCGCGGACGGGTGCAGACTTGCGCGGGCTCTTCGCCGGTGGCGGCAAGGCTGCCGAGCCGCGCCGCGCCGAGTGCAGCACCGACCTCGCCTTCCTCGACGCGGTGGACGGGAATGCCGAGCACGTCGGCGCAGATCTGCGCCCACAATGCCGAGCGCGATCCGCCGCCGACGAGATCGACCTCCGAAATCACCGAGCTCGCACTGCCGAGCGCGGCGAGATTGTCGCGCGCGGCGAAGGCGACGCCTTCGAGCACGGCCTGAACGATCTGATCCCGTCCGCACGCGCCGCGCAGGCCCACGAAGGCGCCGCTCGCCGCAGCATCATTGTGCGGCGTGCGCTCGCCATCGAGGTAGGGCAGGAACTTGATCGGGCTCGGCCCGTCGACGCTCTCGTCGAGCGGCGCGAGCAGCGCCGCCGCCGGCGTCGCCATCACGTTCGAGAGCCAGGCGAGCGAGGCGGCGGCCGAGAGCATCACGCCCATCTGGTGCCAGAGGCCGGGAAGCGCGTGGCAGAACGCGTGCACGGCGGAGGCCGGCGCCGGCGCAAACCGGTCGGTGACACGGAAGATGACGCCGGAGGTGCCGAGCGACAGGAAGGCATCGCCGGGCGCGATCGCGCCGAGCCCGATCGCGCTCGCCGCGTTATCGCCGGCGCCGCCTGCGACCACCACATTCTTCGCCATGCCCCAGCGCGTTGCATATTCCGGCGCGAGCACCGCACTGACCTCGCTGCCTTCGACAAGGCGCGGCATGTGATGCAGATCGAGGCCCGTGGCGTGCAGCAGAAGTGGGGACCAGCGGCGCTGGCCGACATCGAGCCACAGCGTGCCGGCGGCATCCGACATGTCCTCGACCATCTCACTGGTCAGGCGGTAGCGCACATAGGCCTTCGGCAGCAGCACTTTTGCGACGCGCCTGAAGATCTCGGGCTCGTGTCCAGCGACCCACAAGAGTTTTGGCGCGGTGAAGCCGGGCATCGCCAGATTGCCTGCGATCGCATGCAGCGACGGGCAGCGCCGCTCCAGCTTGGCGCATTCGGCATGCGAGCGGCCGTCGTTCCAGAGTATGGCCGGGCGCAGTGGGCGGCCGTCATCGCCGAGCAGCGTCGCCCCATGCATCTGGCCTGAGAGACCGATGCCGCGCACCTGCGCGACCTCGCTGCGGTAGCTGGCGGCGAGATCGTCGACCGCGCCGATCGCGGCCTCGACCCACGCGTCCGGATCCTGCTCGGACCACAGCGGCGCGGGATGCGACAGCGCAAGCTCGCGCGCGGCCGTCGCGACGATCGCGCCGGCTTCGCTCACGAGCACCGCTTTCACACCGGACGTGCCGATGTCGATTCCGAGAAACACGTCTCGTCCTCCCTCTCCTGCCCGGCTGGCGATCTCTGTCGCCTGTCCCGCACGGGCCGTCCTCTCACATCCGTCCTGCCGGCTAAAGCGCGATGAGATTAGGATGAATCGTCATCGCGCTTTAGTTGTCGTTTGCGCATGATCTTTCGGAAAACCGCTTCACACTTTTCCGGATCATGCTTTAGGGCAAATTGTCCCGCATCACGATGTCGATGCGGATCTTCTCCTGTTCGCTCAAGATCGGCTCGCCGCGCGCCAACGCCAGCAGCACGCGCACGGCGGCGCGCGCCTCGTGCCCGGGGTTCTGCGAGATCGCAGCATCCATCACGCCCTGTAGCAGCAGCTTGCGCGTCAGGACCGTGACGTCGTGCCCGACGAACACGATCTGCTTGTCGCGGCCGGACTCAATCAGCGCCCTGGCAACGCCTTGCGTGCCGGCGCCGACATTATAGAGGCCGACGATATCAGGATGTTTGGCAAGCAGCCGCGCCAATAGCTGCCAGGAGCGCTCATCCTCGTCGCGCCCCTCCAGCACCGGCAGCACACTTAGCTCTACAAACTCCGAGGCTATCACCTGGTTGAAGCCGAAGATGCGCTCGGCGTGGTCGCGCAGGCCCTGTGAGCCCGCGACGATCGCGACCTTGCCGGAGCTTAAATCGGATCTTGGGCCCACGAGCCGGCCGACCAGCGCGCCCGCGGTGCGCCCGGCGGCGATGTTATCGATGCCGACATAGTGGTGGCGCCGCGACGACGGCACGTCGGAGACCAGCGTCACCACCTTGGCGCCGCCATCGACGAGATCGTTGATCGCTGCTCGCACGCCGGGATGATCGAGCGCCACCACGGCGATGCCGTCATAGGTGCCGACGAGAGCCTCGAGCGAAGATGCAAGCACGGAGGCGTCGAACACGTCGGTCGCGACCATCTCGACTGCCAGACGGCGCGCCGAGAGCCAGGCCGTCATCTCGCCGAGATAGGACTGGATCTGCTGCATGAACAGGTTCGGCCCCGACGGCATCACGAAGGCGAAGCGCCGGGCTCGGCCCCGGGCGAGCTCGGCCGCGGCCACATGCGGCTGGAAGGAATTGCGCTCGATCGCCTCCTTGACGCGCCGGACCGTATCCGGCCGCACGCCGGGCCGGTTGTGCAGGACGCGATCGACCGTGGCGAGGCTGACGCCAGCCTGGCGGGCGATGTCCCTCAATGTCAGCGCGGCGGGCGCGTCCTGCTTCATGAGCTGAAGGCTAGCAGAGGTTTTCTGAGGTACGCAACTCATTTTGAGGGGCAGACTGGGGACGGCCAGCTTCCGCCCGCGCCGCGGCTCAGCGTCCGGTCAGGTCGAGCGTCAGGAACAGGCTGTTGCGATCCGTGACATAGCCTTCGAACGGACCGCAATCGACGAAGCCGTGGGCACGGTAGAGCGCGTGTGCGGGCTTGAAATAATCCCACGACCCGGTTTCGAGGCTCAGCCGTGCCATACCGCGGGAGCGCGCCTCGGCGATGATATGGCTGAGCATGAGTGCGCCAAAACCGCGCCGGCGCGCGGTCTGGAGCGTATGCATCGACTTCACCTCGCCATGATCGGCCGCGAGCGTCTTCAGTGCGCCGGTGGCGACCAGCGTCTCATCATCCCAGCCGGTCCAGAACGCGACGTCCGGCGCACGCAGGCCGGACAGATCGAGCGCATGCGCACTGCCCGGCGCCGTCTGCGCCGCCGCGCTGGTCCTGTGATAGTCGAGCAGCGCGATGACGCGCGGATCATTGGTGTCGCCGGTACGGATCTGCATGTCACTTCTCTTTTTTGACGGTCTGGCCACGCTTCAGCATGAACACGCAGCGGCATCAGGTTTTTCCGTAGCTTGTGCCGCGCCGGACGACGATGACGTAGCGCGCATCCTGCCGGCTTTCATTCTCGAATGTCACCGCGCGCATGACGTCGAAGTCGAGGCAATCGCCCTCGCGCAGCCGCAACGCTTTGGCGTCGATATGGACGCAGATCGCCCCCTCCAGCATCAGGAGCTGCTGCGTGAAGGCGTTACGGCCCCACGGGCTGTAGGACACGCGCGCGCCGGCCGGAAGGTCGACGACGATAGTCTCGATGCCGGAGGCAGCATCAGCCGGCGAGGCGTGACGGCGGCGATAGCCGCTCTCGGGATCGCGCCATTGCGGCTGGTCGGCGAGCCGCACCAGCCGCTCCGGCGGCTTCTCCGCGAGTGCGACGACGTCGCTCAAGGAGACATCGAGGGCGGCGCAGAGCTTGTTGAGCAGCCCCGCCGTGGCGCTGCTCTGCGCACGCTCGACCCGCCCGATCATCGCGCGGCTGACGCCGGAGCGCGCGGCGAGTTCGTTCAGGGTCAGGCCGGCTTGCGTCCTCAATGTCTTCAATCGGCGACCGATCGCGCGGTCGAGCTTCTGCTGGTCCATGGCTCCTCATCCGAATATTGCCTGGCAACGGACCGCACCCCCAAGGCAAGGGGGAGCTTAGCGCGGCGCGCGGCGAACGCCGGGATCGAGAGACCAATATATTAGAATCTTGGCCGGCCCCGAACGCCCGGCTAGGATGTATCGGTCGACCGAGCACCCGTGGGAGGCAATGACATGAGCCAGCCAACGCAGCGGATGATCAGGACCAAAGGCATCAATCTCAATGTCGCCGAACAGGGCGAAGGGCCGCTCGTCCTGCTCTGCCACGGCTTTCCGGAGAGCTGGTACTCCTGGCGCCACCAACTCGCGGCATTGGCCGCCGCCGGCTTCCATGCCGTCGCGCCCGACATGCGCGGCTACGGCAAGAGTGACCGACCGGAGGCGATCGATCAGTACACGATCTTCCATCTCGTCGGCGACCTCGTCGGATTGCTGGATGTGCTTGAAGCACCCACGGCCGTGATCGTCGGGCACGATTGGGGTGCGACGATTGCCTGGCACACCGCGCGCCTGCGGCCGGATCGTTTCCGTGCAGCCGCCATTCTCAGCGTGCCGTTCCGCCCGCGCAGTCCGGCGCCGCCGACAAGCCTGATGCCGCAGACGGCGGAGGCGCAGTTCTATCAACTGTATTTCCAGGAGCCCGGCGTCGCCGAGGCGGAATTCGAACGGGATCCGCGGAAAACGCTCGGTGCGATGCTCTATGGCGCATCGGGCGAAGGCGCCGCCGCGATCCGCGCCAGGGCAGCGAGCGCCGGCAAGACCGTCGGCGTCGGCATGGTGTCGCGCGCAGGCGGCCTATTGCCGAGCGTCCCGGTGCCGCTGCCGTCATGGCTCAGCGCGGGCGACCTCGATTTCTATGCGGCCGAGTTCGCCCGCAGCGGATTTCGTGGCCCCCTCAATTACTATCGCAACGTCGACCGCAACTGGGAGCTGATGGCCGCCTTCGAAGGCGTGAAGGTCACCGTGCCAACGCTCTTCATGGCCGGCGACCACGACATGGTGATCGCCTTCCCCGGAGCCGCCGAGCATCTCGCCAACATGAAACAATCGGTGCCGCTGCTCCGCGACATCCAGATGCTGCCCGGCTGCGGCCACTGGACCCAGCAGGAACGGCCGGACGAGGTGAATGCGGCGATGATCGGGTTCTTGCGCAGCCTGCCGAGCTGACGCGCGGCCGTTGCGCGCCGGACCGGCGATAGCTGGATCGCATCAGCGCCCATAGCGGCCGGTGAGGGTCACCTTGGCGAGTGTGCGCGCGCGGATATCGGACTCGATCTGCACGGGCGATGCCGAGGCGTCCGTCGCTTTCGGCAATCGCTCGACATCGAGGGCAAACACCGTGATCTGATAACGATGCGGCTTGCTGCCCGGCGGCGGACATGGACCGCCATAGCTATCGTATTCCGCAAGGAGCGGAGCGAAATCCAGGGTTTTGCTCGTTCGGTGATAGCCCCGGATTGCGCTTCGCTCCATCCGGGCTACGGGAATTGAAATTTCAGAGCATGGAGCGGGCGAAGGGAATCGAACCCTCGTATGCAGCTTGGGAAGCTGCCGTTCTACCATTGAACTACGCCCGCGGAGACGCATGGTCTGCGCCCTCCTGATTAGCCGAGACGGCGTCTCGCGCCAAGCGCTTTGGCGCCTCTGCCCTCACGCTTCTTAACGTCCTGGCAAGAATCCAGGTGCGCTGGATTGTGGCGGTGTTATGATCCCCGTCCGGGCTAAGGCGTGCATGAGTGGGGCGTGCACATGGTGGGGCGTTCATACGCGATATTTGACACGGCGATTGGCCGCTGCGGCATAGTCTGGAGCCAGGTCGGGATCGTTGCCGTGCAATTGCCTGATGTGCGGGAGATCGACACCCGCCGCCGGATTTTCCAGGCCCATCCGGAGGCGCGTGAGCAGCGGCCGACTGAAAGCACTGAGCTTGCGATCGAGGCTGTTGCGGCGTTCCTGCATGGCGATGTCGCCGATCTCCCCATCAGTCTCGACATGAGCGGCGTGCCGCCCTTCAACCGGCGCGTCTATGACTTCGCGCGCGCAATCCCGCGTGGGGAGACCCGCACCTATGGCGAGATCGCCAAGGCGCTGGGCGCGTCCGGCGCGTCGCATTCGGTAGCGCAGGCGATCGGCAAAAACCCCTTCATGATCATCGTGCCGTGCCACCGCGTGCTCGAGGTCGGGAACCACGCCGACCGAATCTCGCCTTACGGCGGGGTGATCTCAAAACGCCGGCTGCTCTCGCTCGAAGGCGCCCATCCAACCGCCAGCAAGACGCTGTTCGAGGTCCTGCTGCCCGTTGCTCCGCCGCGGGTCAGCTAAAAGCGCGATTGTGATCGCGCTTTTAGTTTTCTTTTTGGGGCAAGATCTTATCGGAAAACCGCTACACACTTTCCGGATCATGCCTAGATAGGTTGGATGGAAGCGACCACGCTGAAGACGACGCCTTCGATGACGGTGTCGCGGTTTCGCTGCGATGCGGGACCGGACGACAAGCCGTTTGCTGAATACCGCACCGGCCATTCGCTCGCCTATGTCCGCAAAGGCAGCTTCGGCTGCCATTGCCGGGCCGGCTTCTTCGAGCTGGTGGCGGGCTCGGTGCTGGTCGGCCATCCCGGCGAGGAATACACCTGCACGCACGAGCATGTCAGCGGCGACGAGTGCCTGTCGTTCTTCATCGGTGACGGTCTCGTCGAAGCGATAGGCGGACGGCGCGAGGTGTGGCAGGTCGGCGCCGCACCGCCGCTGCCCGAGCTGATGGTGCTGGGCGAGCTGGCCCAGACGGCGGCAGATGGCAACAGCGACCTTGGCATCGACGAGATCGGCCAGATCTTTGCGGGCCGCTTCGTCGAGGTGGTATCGGGCAAGCCGCACAAACAGGTCGTCCCGACGGCGCGTGACCGCCGCCGCGCGGTGGAGAGTGCGCTGTGGATCGACGAGAATTCAGGCGAGGATATCGACCTCGACGACGCCGCGCGGCAGGCTGGTCTTAGCCCGTTCCACTTCCTGCGCCTGTTCAGGGACGTGCTCGGCGTCACCCCGCATCAATATCTCGTGCGCTCGCGGCTGCGGCACGCCGCACGCCTCCTGAGCGATGATGACATCGCGGTCACCGACATCGCCTATGACGTTGGCTTTGGCGATCTCTCCAACTTCATCCGCACCTTCCACCGCGCCGCCGGCGTATCGCCGACGAAGTTTCGCCAGGCCTCGCGCGGGATGCGCAAGATTTTCCAAGAGCAGCTCGCCCTCAACTGAGTAGGGTCGTCTCCGACAGCGCCGCCACGCGTGCGTATTTGGAATGGAGACGATCATGTATGACCACATCGGATTGCGCGTTGCCGATCTCGATGCCAGCACGCGGTTCTATACCGCGGCGCTCAGCCCCCTCGGCTTTGTCCTGTGCTCGAGCGGCGACGGTTATGCCGGCTTCGGGCCCAAGGGCGAGCCGGCGCTCTGGCTGCATCTGAACAAGGGACGCAAGGCCGACGGCGCCCACATTGCGTTTCGGGCGAAAGACCACGACGCCGTGAAGAAATTCCACAGCGAAGGCCTGAAATCCGGCGGCCGCGACAATGGTGGCGCCGGGCCGCGAAAGGACTACGGCCCGACCTACTACGCGGCGTTCTTGATCGACCCTGACGGCAACAATGTCGAGGCGGTGTGTACGTGAGGAGGCAACCAACGCGCCACACACACTGTCATGCTCCGGCTTGACCGGGGCATCCAGTACGCCGCGACTTCTCGATGCCCGTCTCTGGAATACTGGATCGCCCGATCAAGTCGGGCGATGACACCTGAGAGTACAGCATGCGCGTGCCCAAGGCGCGTCATTGCGATGACGGCCTTATGGCTCGTCTTTCCTAATCAAAAGGACTCACCCATGGCCTCCATCCACAACGACGTGCCTCTCAACGCTCCCGCCCACAAAGTGTGGGACGCGGTGCGCGATTTCGGTGCCGTGCACGCGCGTCTCGTGCCGGGCTTCGTCACGGCGTGCCGGCTCGATGGCGATGCACGCATCGTCACTTTCTCCAATGGCTCGGTCGCGCGCGAGGTGCTGGTCGATTGTGATGAGGCGCGGCAGCGGCTGGTCTATGCGATCAGCAACGAGCGGCTGAAGCACTACAGCGCCTCGGTGCAGGTGATCGCCGAGGGTGACGCAAAATGCCGGCTGGTCTGGATCATCGACATGCTGCCGAACGAGCTCGCGCCCTACGTCCAGGGACAGACGAAAGAGGCCGTGCACGCCATGCATAGAGCATTCCAGGGCTAGCGGTTCCTCTGTGACGATTTTCACAGAGCCCTCGCCGCGTCGGCTCTAACAATGGCCCCATGCGTCCGTTTGGCTCCGCTCTCCCGGCGGCGCCACGCATGCAGGGAGCTAGCAATGAGAGGTGCTGACAAGGTCATCTGCCAGGCAGCCGCCGTGCTGCTACTGTTTTCCATCACGAGCACGCCGGCCCGCGCGCAGTTCGCAGGTCTCGGTGGCGGCGGAGGCGCCGGCGGTCAGGACATGATGACCCAGATGGCACCGATGCTGGAGATGATGAAGGCGAAGATGGGCAAGCGTCGCTTCGCCATGCTGATGCAGACCATGGGCCCGATGATGAGCCGCATGATGGAGAACGGCGGCGGTTTTGGCGGCATGATGGGCGGAGGCAGTTTTGGCGGCAGCGGCTTCGGCGGCTACGCGCCAATGGGCGGCATGGGCATAGGCGGCATGGGCATGGGTGGCGGCGACATCATGGGCATGCTCGGCGGTTCGGGCGCCGGCGACATGATGGCGATGATCCCGCAATTGATGCGGCTCGCGAATATCGGCGGTGGCGGCCATCGCCGTCACAGGCGCCACTAATCTTACTGAGTCAGAAATCCACGGACCAAGCTGGGTGAGAATCGCATATTGAAGGAGATTCAACGCGAGAT
>NZ_JBANBK010000131.1:0-14972 GCF_053572325.1 Bradyrhizobium sp. UFLA05-112
CAAGTGATCTCGTTCTTCGCAATCGCTGCAATCGTCCCGATCATCCTGGCCTACGTTGGTTTCAGCTACTGGACGTTTCGGGGAAAGGTCGGCGCTTCATGAACGAGCAAAGATGACGGCGGGTCCGTCCGCCGACCGAGCCCGACAGCTCCTGCTCGAAACGATGGCATCGCGGAGAAAGATTGCAATGACGCATCGGCCAGCCCTGTTTGAACCCATTCGGGTCGGCTCGCTCGAATTGTCGAACCGGATCGTTATCGCGCCGATGTGCCAATATTCGGCAGACAATGGCTGCATGACCGACTGGCACTTGATCCATTTGGGTCACCTTTCGCTTTCCGGGGCGGCCCTGCTCACGATCGAGGCCACAGCAGTGCTGCCGGATGGCCGCATCACATGGGCGGATGTTGGCCTGTACGACAATGCGACGGAAATGGCGATGGGCTCCACGCTCGATCGAATTCGACGCTGGTCGGGCATTCCTATCGGCATCCAATTGAACCACGCAGGCCGCAAAGCGTCGACGGACGTGCCTTGGGTAGGAGGGGCCCAGATCGCGCCGAGCGCGCCAAATGGCTGGCAGACGGAAGCACCTTCGTCGATCCCCTATGCCGAAGGCGAGATGTCGCCGCAGATGCTAGACCTCGAACGACTTCGCGAGATACGAGATGCATTCGTATCATCGGCAAAACGCGCCCGTTATATCGGCGTCGATCTGATACAGCTTCACTGCGCACACGGCTACCTTTTGCATCAATTCCTGTCACCGCTCTCCAACCAGCGTGACGACAAGTTTGGTGGATCCTTGGAAAATCGCATGCGATTTCCACTTGCGGTATTCGAGGCGGTGCGCGAGTCGATACCTGACAGGCCCGTCACCGTTCGAATATCTGGCACCGACTGGGTCGACGGAGGCTGGGACATCGAACAAACCTGCGCCTTCGCAACGACGCTCGAAGCTGCCGGCTGCGACGCGGTCCATATTTCCAGCGGGGGTCTTCATCCAGCTCAGCGGATTCCCGTGGGGCCAAGCTATCAGGTGCCCCTGGCTCGGGCCGTCAAGACAGCCGTCGAGATACCTGTCGTCGCCGTCGGACAGATCACCGGCTTCGACCAGGCCGAAGCGATTGTCGGTACCCGGGAAGCTGATATGGTCGCACTGGCACGGACTATCCTTTATGATCCTCGGTGGCCCTGGCATGCTGCGGCCGAATTAGGCGCGCAGGTCCAGGCACCAAATCAGTACCTTCGGTCGCAGCCTCGACGCTTCAAGGATTTGTTGACAGGGAGTAGCCCCAAGAGGTCCGAGCAGTCTTCCCTTGTTGACCGCAATCTACGAGTTCTTGCATCATAGCTGGCAAATTCGGGGGTGCCAGTTAGGACGCCGCGCGCATTGTCGCCGATCTAACCACTGGCCGCAAATTCGCGGCACGGAGGTGCCTAGTGCCGAGCTCCTGTTCTCATAGAGGCCTTATCAGGACCGTTACGCCGAGCGCGCGAGGCTGCGAGGAATGCTTGAAGACTCGGAGCTGGTGGGTCCACCTGCGCATCTGTCGTTCGTGTGGCCACGTCGGTTGTTGCGACCAATCGCCCGGAAAGCACGCCACAAAGCACTTTCAGACGAGTGGACATCCCAT
Organism: Bradyrhizobium sp. UFLA05-112; assembly: GCF_053572325.1. Taxonomy (NCBI): domain Bacteria; kingdom Pseudomonadati; phylum Pseudomonadota; class Alphaproteobacteria; order Hyphomicrobiales; family Nitrobacteraceae; genus Bradyrhizobium; species Bradyrhizobium sp. UFLA05-112. The sequence goes on from NZ_JBANBK010000131.1 coordinate 1,638, forward strand.
CATTGAGGGTTACGATCCGCCAGAGGGTTGGGGCTGGTGCTATGTCGACGAGACGTTCATCGAGCTTGATCATCCCACACAGCAGCTCGGTCCAATACCGAGATTCGTGTGATCGGTGTAAAGCCGCCGGTCGATCACGAATTCTCCGGCATTCCGCGGCTCTCGCTGCGGCCACTTCTCGTCCGGCGCACCCTGGAATGCTCGTGTCAGCCCGACGATCGGCCTCGTGCGAGGGCAACTCTTGCGAGCGCACGATCCGGTGGATGCGACGCACATACTATGCCCGCCACATAAGCTCTTGTCGTCTCGAGCAGCCGAAACATCGGCGCTTCACTCGCCATCTCGACCGCGAGAAATGATTTGTCGAAAAGACGGTAGAACGATTCTGATGGCCGCGTGCACACGCTATCCAAACAGCCCGCGATAGCGCGCTCGGCAGTGAACGAGCCACGGAGAGTAGCCAGATGAACCAGCATGCGCTGCTCTTCCTCAGAGAGAAGGCCGTAGCTCCAATCGAAAGCCGCTGCCAAGGTGCGGTGCCTGGGCAACGCTGTCCGGCGACCTCGTGTGAGAATTGCGAAACAATCGTCGAGACGGGCAGCAATATCACGAAGCCCAAGCTCCGCAACCCGAGCGGCGGCCAGCTCGAGCGCGAGCGGTATTCCGTCAAGCCTCCGACAGATTTCAGCAATTGTCGGAATATCTCGCCGGCGTGGTTCAAATCGCATCGAAGATTGGACACGATCAACGAACAGGGTGATTGCCGAGAATTTCGCTATGTCCCTCTGCTCAATCTCCTCTCCTTCTGCGGGAAACGTGAGCGACGGCAGCAGATGGGTCCATTCCCCGGTCGCTCGTAGCGCTTCCCGGCTGGTCACCAGCAACTTCAAATTACAGCACCGACTTAACATCACCTCTGCAAGTGTCGCGATGGGTTCAACGATGTGCTCGCATGTGTCGAGTATCAAAACCGCTTCATGAAGCCTAAGGTGATCGCACAATAATTCGAGCGGGTCATGACCTGGTGCCAGATGCAGGGCCTCCGAGATGACTTGAGCTGCTCCAGCACCGTCAACGACATGCGACAGATCAACGAATCCGATCACGCCCTGAAAGTGCTCCGCGTAACGCTTCGCGGTTGCGATCGCAACGGTTGTCTTGCCGATACCGCCCGGCCCGGTGATGGTTACGAGGCGATGTCGGTCCAGCGCACCTTCAACAATTTGAATTGCTTCATCTCGACCGACTGTCGGATTAGGCAGGATTGGCAGTGCGGCAGGCCTCCAGGGCCTTGAGCCGTTCGGCTCGATCCCGTGCGGATGATAGCGTACGGGTAGAACGAAACAATATCCGCGATTCGGCACCGTATCGATTGCGCGGCTCGTCTCGTCGCATTGCGACAGTACCTTTCTAAGGACGGCCATCTGCACGCGAACATTCGCTTCTTCGACCGTAACGTTTGGCCAAACCAGACGCATTAGATCGTTGAAGCTCACAATGCTTCCAGCCCGCGACACCAGCAAGAGCAATAGGTCGAGCGCCCGCCCGCCAATCGCGACGCGCTCGGCGCCGTGCACCAGCATCCGCCGCTTTGGAAACAATCGCAGGCCTGCGAACTCGTAGCACTCCTCGGATGTCGGCTCTGCCCCTGGTGAGGCGGTAACGGGACTGTTCCGCTGCGGTGTTGAACAAGAGCCCTCATCCAAGAGCCCGCTTTTGACTGGCCGTTCGCTTAGCAGGGTCACCGACTACCTCGCGCAATGTTAAGCGCCGTATGTCGCACAGTAAGGCCAACGCGCTTCTACTATGATGCCCATTTTGTCGCAGGCCAATCTAGCAAGGGTCTCTACGACCCATACTTTGGTGTGTTCTTTTGTTGGTGACGGCCGCACCTTCGTTTAGTAGGGTTAGGCGCTACTTATGGTATTGATTTCAAGCTTCTTCTGGGTAGCGCGCGCATGGCCCAAGCGACGGATGGCACACCTACCGTGCACGTCATTGATGACGACGATTCTGTGCGCTTAATGCTCGATAGCCTGCTGCGGTCGGTCAGGCTTAACGTCCGCAGCTACAGCACCACGCAGGAGTTTCTGAAGGCGAGCCGCCTGGACGGCCCCGGTTGCATTGTTCTCGACATTCGCCTTCCGGGAATCAACGGACTGGACTTTCAGGAACAGCTCCAGGAAATTGGGGTGAGATTACCCGTGGTGCTGATGACTGGACATGGGGACATTCCGATGAGTGTGCGAGGTATGAAAGCCGGCGCAGTCGACTTCCTTCCCAAGCCATTTCGAGATCAAGACATGATCGATGCGGTCACGACAGCACTCGATCGGGATCGGGCGCGTCGCGCCAACGATGACTGGGCTGTCGCGACGGCCGATCGGTTCGCCACGCTTTCCTCGCGCGAGCGCGAAGTGATGATGTTGGTAACCTCCGGCAAACTGAACAAGCAAGTGGCAGGAGAACTCGGCCTAAGCGAGATAACAGTCAAGATGCATCGCGGTGCCGCGATGCGCAAAATGGAAGCTCATTCCATTGCAGATCTGGTTCGCATGGCAGATGCACTCAAGAACAGAGCGCGCTGAGAAGACGTTCAATGCTCTAACCACGTAGGCGGCGACAGAAATGATTTCCATTGTCGATGATGACGTCGCTGTGCGGGAAATGCTGGTCTCGCTAACAAGATCACTTGGATACGACGCCCTCGGATTCGCGTCCGCGGAGGAGTTTCTTGCATCCGCTGACTTTGGACGATTCGCCTGCGCGATTACAGATATTCATATGCCGGGAATGAACGGCTTCGAGCTTCAGAAGCAACTTCATCAGCGCAACCAATCATTTCCGGTCATCATGATAACGGCCCGCACGGAACCAGATCTCGAAAGGAAGGCTATTTCCAGTGGGGCGATAGGCTTCCTCCGCAAACCTCTGGATGTCGAAAAGCTGGTTGGCTGCATCGAGAGGGCATTGGGCGATTGAGGCCGTAGCCGAAAACCGCTCTTCGAACTCAAGTTTCCAGGCCATTGCTGCTGAGATGCGGGATAGTGAAATGAAATGCGGCTCCCTGCGGAACGTTTGCCTCGGCCCAAATCGTTCCTCCGTGGCTTTCTATGATCGAACGGCAGATCGATAGCCCCATTCCCATGCCGCTTGCCTTGGTCGTGTAAAATGGATCGAAAAGTCGATCCAGTTGCTCCGGGCCTATACCCCTCCCCGAATCTCGCACAGATACCAGTACGCCGTTTGAGCGGTTCATCGAAGAGCTGATCAGCAGTTCGCGCCGCGCTTGGCTAACCTCATCCAGGGCATGTACTGCGTTGATGATCAAATTCAACATAACTTGCTGTACTTGGGTGCGATCGGCTTCAACAAGAGGTAAGCCCTCCGCAAGCTGTGTCTGCACCGCGATGTGGCTCTTCGTTACCTCACCGCGCGTGAGCTCGATCACCTCGCCGATCGCTTCGTTGATCTCCATGCGCTCCTTCCGCAGTGGCGCCTTTTTGACAAGCTCACGAGTTCGATCGACGACGACGCCAACTCGACGGCCATCCTTGGTGATCCTCTCAAGTAGTTGGCGAACCTCCTCCAACTCCGGTGGCTGGCGGGCGAGCCAGCGCAGCGCCGCCTCGGCGTTTCCGATCGTTGCCGTGATCGGCTGGTTGACCTCATGGGCGATCGAGGCCGTAAGCTGGCCCATGGTTGCTACACGATTCGCGTGTGCCAGCTCCATCTGAGTCTCGCGATAGCGCCGCTCGCTTTCACGTGCTTCAGATTCCGCTCGCCGGCGTTCAGTCAGGTCAAGGACAAAAGAGACGCCCTGATTTCTATTTTGCTCAAGGAGAGCCGCTCCCATCAGCACGGGCACGCGGCTACCATCCTTCCGAAAATAATCCCTCTCAAACGGCCGTATCGTTCCTGTGACCTTTATCTCCTCCAGGGCCCTCGCAATTCGGTCGCTCTCCTCCGGCGGAATCAAATCTGTCCAGCGTACCCGACTAGAAACGAAATCGTCCCGGTCGAATCCCATCATGTGGAGAAACGTATCGTTGGCCTCGATGATGCGACCTTCGAAGTCCCAGAAGACGATCCCGATGAGGTTGGCGTCGAACAGGCTCCGAATCTTCGCCTCCTGCTCCTGCACTTCGGATTCCATCCGCTTGCGCTCCGTCAGGTCGAGGACAAAAGCGACACCCTGGTTCCCGCCTTCTTCGAAGCTCGCCGCGCCGACCAGTACAGGCACACGGCTACCGTCCTTCCGGACATACTCTTTCTCGTATGGCTGGGCGATACCCGTACTCCTAACTTCTTCGAGCATCTGTGTGTTGCGGTCGCGCCATTCCGGCGCCGTGAGTTCGGCCCCGTTGAGAAGTCCCGATGCGAGAGCTGCGCGGTCGTATCCAACGATGCGGAGGAATGCATCATTGGCCTCAGTGATTCGACTTTGGTGATCGAAGATAACGATCCCGATGATGTTGGCTTCGACCAAGCGACGGATTCTCGCTTCACGCTGCTGAAGGTCGCTATAGAGATGCGTATTCTCCAGCGAGATCGCAAGTTGCGATGCCAGCAACCCAAGCATTGCAGTTCGATCTGGCGTGAACGCGCCCGTGGTCAACGTGTTCTCGAGATAGAGTACTCCGGCCAGCGCCGTTTGTCGCACGAGGGGAAGGCAAAAGACCGAACGAGGTTGTCGACGCCGGAGGTACTCGTCGCCCGAGAAGGGGTTGGGTCGCCTGGCATCATCGAGAATGACCGTTTCGCGTGTCCGAATTACATACCGAATCAGGGAGTCGGGGACATCGTTGCCGGAGAGGGACATTCGGCACAAAACAATCTCGCCGCCGGCTACCTCCGCCATCGCTTCGACTCGAAAGTCATTGTTCTGGGGCAAGACCAACAACCCTCGATCGGCTCCCGCGTTTTCGAGCGAGACGTTCATCAATCGCCCAATCAGCTTCGGCAATTCAATCTCACTGGACACGGCTTGAGAGGCCTTCAAGAGTGTGTTGACGTCCAGCTTCTGGATGGCTGCCGCTGCCGTCTCGATTTGCCGATAGCTCTCGCCAGTAGCAAGGTTGGGGTATCGAGATTCCAGTTGCAGCACCTTACCGTCTGCCCCCCACAGCGCGTAACACGCACGAGCGTTGCGCAGATGCGCGTAGCCGTTCGTTTCAAGCTCCACAGCAAGATAAAACTGGCCGGCGAGTTCGCTGGCCATGGCTTCGTTTTGGATCAAGCCGTTCTCGTGCGCCGAGCGGATCGCCGCTTCGTACTGGCGCATCGCGTCCATCTGGCGGCCCTCGAGGCGCGCGATCTCTGCTGAGACCAGCGCGTATCGATTGTGATAATTCTCAGGGCAATTGTCGGCCCACAGCTTCAGCTTCTTCAGTTTCTCGTCAATCAATTTGCGATATTGCGCTTGCTGTGGCGCCGAGGCTGTAGGATACAACCCGATTAGCGTAAGCGCGTGGCAGAAATGATAGGTTGCCTCAATGGGCATCGCCATCGCGGCGCCGAGCACTGGCTCTGCGTCCGCGGCGGCCTGTAGTGCGTCCTCGTACTGACCATAGAGGACAGCGAGGATTTGCTTCATGATATGATAGAAGACGATGCCGCAGCCAAAGGCTGCCTTGACGATCGTGGCAACGCAAGTTGCTTCATCGAATGTGCCGTCCTCGAAGCTCAAGGGGGATTTCGTCCTCCCCCGGAGGCTTCCGATAAACTGCTGCTGCAGCCGGATCGTCTCGAAAACTGCCTCGTTGTGGCTCTGCTTTGCAAACGCTGCGTACCTACTTGCTGATGTCAGCACATCCTCAAGGGTTTCTCCCTTTTCGATGAGCTGCCACACGGTTTCGAACGCGAGGAACCCCGCATAGACGAGGTCCCCGACCTCGAGACAGGCCTCAAACGCCTGCTCCAGAATCGGTAGTCCTGTGGCGAAGTGCCTTCGCCACAAATTGACATGATCGCCATGCAGGTGAAGCAGCGTGCCTCGCAAACGCAAGTTCTTGAATCGCTCGTTCAGCCGTAGCGACATCTCGGAAAACTGATACGCCGAGTCGATGTCGCCCTTCAGGGAGACAAGCCAGAGCGCGAAGACACCGTAAACATAGCTCGACTGCTCCGTATTCCCGTCTGTTATGGAACGATTGACCCCCTCGAGAGCGACCAGCGGAAACAGCGGCGGCCGCGCGATATAGGCGCAGGGTGTTGCGTCAACGAGGAGCTCAATGATTGCCCGGCTGATGGGATCAACCGCAACCTCCGCATCGAGAAGCGCGCCGACCGGGCGCCCGGCCAGATTGACGGGAAGATTGCGGAATTGCGCTTCAACGGCTGCCTTGATGTCCTGATCGTTGTCAGGAAAAGTGACTCCAAACGAGCTCAGCGCATTTAACGCGACAGCGAGTCCTTGGTCGTATTTGCCTGCTACCTGGTACAGCTTGATGCGCAAGCTGTGAACCTTGGCTCGATCCAAGTTTGATGATGCTCTATCCAGGATGATGTCGAAGAGCGCGTCGGCCGCTTCGAAGTTGCCGGCTAAATATTCGCATTCCGAGAGTAGCAGGTAGAGCTCGAATGTCGTCTCGTAGCGGCTAGTCCACGCATCAAGAGGTGAAAGCTTAGATGCTTGCACGAGGTAATTGCGAGCCGACGCGTACGCAGTCGAGCTTTTTGCGCGCTTTCCTGCCAACACGTTCAACCCGGCAACCTGCTCGCGCTCGTCATGGGCCTCGATGAGGGCCACGCCGCGATTGAGATGGTTCACTATGTCGAAAATTTTGTCTTCAAGCTCGTCGGCTGCGGTCCCGGCTGCGAGCACGCGGCCGATCCGAAGATGGGCCGCGGCGAGATCGGACTCGGGGATGAGCCCATAGGCTGCTTCGTGCACGCGGTCGTGGAGGAATTTATAGGCACCGTCCACCTTGAAGATGAGGCCCGCCAGTACCGCCTCCCGGAGCGTCGCGTGAATCTTCTCTTCGGACTCTCCGTGAACGACCATCATGGTCGCGATCTCAGCGACGCTGCCAAGGCAAGCAAGTTGCCCCAAGGCGTTTCGTGTCGTACCCGACAAGCGACGGAGCTTGACCGACATGAGATCGAGCACGTTGTCCGAGAAGCGCTTTGCATGGATGCGTGAGACGTCCCAAACCCACTTCGCTGTCGTGTGATCGAATTGAAGTAGCCCTTCCTCTCCGAGCTCCGTGAGAAATTGGATTGCAAAGAATGGATTGCCTTCCGTCTTTTGGTGGATCAGCCTCGCAAGCGGCTGCGCGCCAACGTCGCCGCAATGCAGCGTCTCCTCGATCATTTGCTCGATGGCTTCCTGCTTGAGCGGCGCGAGCAACGTCTCCTGCACCCTCCCGCCACCGGAACGGATCGCTTCCTGGATTCGTCTGAGCGGATGGGACGAGCCGACTTCGTTATGACGATAAGCACCCACTAGCAACAAATGACGAATCTCGGGGTGCGTGGCGAGATGTTTCAGCATCTCCAGTGTTGCCGTATCGAGCCATTGCAAATCGTCTAGGAACAGCGCGAGGGGATGCTCTGCTCGAGCAAACACACCGACGAAGCGGCGGAATACCCGCTGAAACCGATTGTAATCCTCCTGGGGAGGGAGTTCAGGAACGGCTGGCTGCTCTCCTATGACCAGTGCGAGCTCCGGGATCAGGTTTATCATGAGCTGGCCATTGAAGCCCAACGCATCGAGCAGGAGCGATCGCCAAAGCGATATCTCCTCATCGCTTTTGCTGAGAAGCTGTCGCACAAGCGATTGAAAAGCTTGAGCCAGGGTTGCATACGGGATGTCGCGCTTGTACTGATCGAACTTCCCACCGGCGAACAAACCTCGCGGCGGCACCAGAGCTTTGTGCAGTTCGTTTACGATCGACGATTTGCCGATACCGGCTTGGCCGGAAATGAACACGATTTCCGTCATCCCGTTGGCAATGACACGATCGAAGGCCGCAAACAGACTATCGACCTCCTTTTCGCGACCATAGAGTTTTTCCGGAATCAGCAGCCGATCGGACGCATCATGAAGACCGAGCGGAAACCATTCGATCCGGCCATGGGTGACCCATTCGGAGAGACATCGCTGCAGGTCGGCCTCGACGCCCGCTGCCGTCTGGTACCGGCTTTCCGCATTCTTGGCGAGGAGCTTCAAAACGATTGCGGCGACAGAGAGTGAAATCCCGTTGACACGCTCATTGGGCGGCACGGGATGCCGGGCGATGTGACAATGAATCCATTCCATCGGGTCGACGGCAGAGAATGGAAGCGATCCCGTCAACATCTGGTAGAAGGTGACACCGAGAGAGTATAGATCGCTGCGAGTATCGATGGATCGATTCATCCGTCCGGTTTGTTCCGGCGACATGTAAGGCAGCGTGCCGGCAATCACTTCGGGCGGAGCAGGACTTTGGTGTTCGCGCGGCAGGCGTGAGGCCATGCCGAACCCGGTGATCTTGACCTCTCCGGTCGCACGATTCACAAGGATGTTGGTCGGCTTGAGATCCTTGTGGATGAGGCCGCGCCGGTGGACGTTGCCGACAGCCGCAGCGATATCTATGGCGAGACGCAGAAAGCTTGCAACCTCCATTGGTGCGTCAATCAGGCTTTCGAGCGGCTCCCCCCCTGGGTCCTCGAGAAGCAGTACGGTGCGACCGCCCTCATGAAGAAGGTCTAACGGACATACAGCCCACGCGCGATCGAGTTCGTCCTTCCATCCGTGTTCGCGAGCAAGGCGATCGATGACGGCAGGATGTGGACGCTCCGAGGAAGGCCGCACTGCCAGTACGGCGACGGCGCTGCCATCGGAGCGCCTATGCGATCCTCGGCAGAAGACACGCTCGTCATCCTTCCAGGCAACCTGGAAGCTGCTATCTGCGATTCCGGCGAAGCGAACTGCATCCATGTTAGTGCCGGTTCACATCGGTTCGGTCGCGAGTGAAGTAGGTACGAGCCCGCGCCGCTGCGGTGCTAAGCAACAGCCCACATAATACTACCGCTGATGGGCCGGCGCATTACCGAATACTGCGGACCCATGCGCAAATCTTGCTATGCGAGGACCGGGAACCGTGAGCCTCAGCGCTCGCCCCCTGGTTGACGAAGTGCGCGATACTGACCTGGCGTTAGTCCCGTCGCATTCCGAAAGGCTCTGATGAAATTGCCCTGCGATCGAAAGCCGGTTTCCAGCGCAATGTCCACGAGTGAGGAATGATTCAATGCCAGTCGCGTTTGCGCCTCTTGCACTCGGCGATACGTCAAGTAGCGATGAGGCGAAAGGCCGGTCGCCTCTCGAAACAGCCGCAAGAAATGAAAGTCACTGAGATGGGCCTCAGCTGCTAGATCGTGGAGCGTTATGTTCTCCGCAAAACGCGCTTCAATGAAATCGAGGACTCGTTTGAGGCGCTTGGCATCGATATTCGGGGCTTTTGAGGGCCGCCTCCAGCGATCGACGGAATAGTTACCAATCAGATGTGCCGCAAGCGCTGCTTGCATGCCATCCAGGAAAAGACGGTCTATCTGTTCGACACCCCGACTCGCGACACCGTGGATGTTCATGGCGATCTGGTGAAGCATGGCGTCTCTAAGACCGCCGGAGTAGACCAACTCGGCCTTCGAGGGGTCTATGTCGTAGTCCTCAAGGGCACTCTGTTGGATCAAGGTTGGCGGCAAAAAAATATGCAGACACTCGATTGGAGATGTAATGCCGCTAACGCTCTCGTCGGTCCCCTCGGGGCAAATGCAGGCGATACCCGGTTGAATAAAATCCCGGCGGGTCAGGCCGTTTCCTTCCTGAATTGCGAATGCGCGGCCAGAAAGCACAAACGCAAGCTCGTTGCTGACGCAGACGCCGGGCCGTTGAAATCCAGCTTCGAGAAATCGATGCTCTACACGCAGGTGCGGAAACTCAGCCACGCCCACCAAACGCGATGTAGTGTCGTGATATTTTCGATCGCCATGCGTTTTCAGGATCACGGCCCGCTCCATGGGATCGCCACGATACCCATTTGTGAAACCAGTGGAAATACCTGGCCGTGAGCTTCGTCGCGCGATAGATCCGCCGGCAGCGTCGTGGTTCCATCCGTTAGCTGGATGCTCAAATAATATGCAGCCGCCAGCTATCCTTCGGACTGAAGCTTTCTGAAACCGGAGTAACTCCAAGCGCAACGCCAAACCGATCTCGCTGCGTCGCTCAATCCCATCGGTGTTTTTCTTGACGACGATTTACCAGTCTTTACACCCTCACTGACGCGATGCCGGCTAAGTTATCGATAGCTCCCAGCGCCTTCGTCGATGTTGCGATGCTCAGGAAGGCGAATGGAACGGTCGCCCAGCCAGGCGAGATCAGATTGACGACAGATGTCGCGTCACATGGGATGGTGTCGCAGTCCTCTATTGGGGGATGCATGCACGGTTTCACCACGGGGAACGCGTACGTTTGCGCCACTCGCAATCCGCGTGAGAGCCGGTAGATGCAGGTCGTACCAACCGTCGGCTACACTGGGAGCGGAACGCAACAGCCGCTCCCCGATCCGCTCGAGCAGCAACTGAGAGAATCTCTTGAGCGTGAGGCGGCAACGGCCGAGATATTGAGGGTCATCGCGAGTTCGCCTTCCGGCTTTGGCCCCATCTTCGCAGCGATCGCAGAAAGGTCCAACAAGCTCGTAAACGGGCTGTCTACAGCGGTTCTTCAGTTAATCGATGACAGGTTGCATCTTGCTGCGTTCACCCGACGAGGCGAGATCGCGGACGCGGCCTTGATCAATCTGTTTCCCCTGAAGCTTTCAGACGTCGATTGGTATGAAAGAACAATCCGGGAGGTACGGCCAGTTCAGATCGAGGATTGCGAGTTGGGGTTCGCCGACTTGCCTGGCCTGTTGGATCTCTCGCGCAAGCGAGGCTTCCGGAGCGTTGCCCTGATCCCGCTTTTTCGCGACTCCGGGAGCGTCGGCATCATCAGCGTAACGCGCGCAGAGATCGGAAAATTCCGGGAAGAGCACATACGTCTGTTACGAACATTTGCTGATCAGGCGGTTATTGCGATCGAGAACGCCCGGCTTTTCAACGAAGTGCAGGCCAGAACGACCGATCTTACACGATCACTCGAGGACCTGCGCGTGGCCCAAGATCGCCTCGTGCAGACCGAAAAGCTTGCTTCTCTTGGCCAACTCACGGCAGGTATCGCACACGAAATCAAGAATCCGCTCAATTTCGTCAACAATTTTTCAGCGCTGTCAGTCGAGCTGACCGACGAACTCAACGACGTCCTAAGGCAGGCAACTCTCACGGAGGAAATCCGCATCAAAGTCGATGAATTGACCAGTCTTCTTAGAGAGGACCTCGAGAAGGTCATTCAGCACGGCAAGCGAGCCGATTCCATCGTCAAGAACATGCTGCTGCACTCGCGCGAGCGCTCGGGCGAGCGCCGCCCGGCTGACGTCAATGCGTTGGTCGAAGAGAGTCTCAACCTCGCCTATCACGGCGCGCGTGCGGAGGACTCGGCCTTCAAAATCACACTCCAGTGCGAGCTGGACCCTGATGCCGGGACGATCGATCTTTACCCGCAGGACATCACGCGCGTACTGCTCAATCTGATTTCGAACGGCTTCTACGCGACGACCAAGCGCAAGGCGACGGCCGGCGCGGCGTTCGAGCCGACCCTGTGCGCCAGTACCAGGAGCGTGCGCGACGGAGTGGAAATCGGAATTCGCGACAATGGCACGGGCATCCCCGAGGAGGTGAAGGAGAAGATTTTCAATCCCTTCTTCACGACCAAACCGGCTGGTGAAGGAACAGGGCTTGGTCTTTCGATCTGTCACGACATCATCGTGAAACAGCACGGCGGCGGCATCGAGGTCGCGACCGAGCCGGGCGCATTTACCGAGTTCACCATCACGCTGCCACGCATCGCGGCGGCTCAAATCCCCGAGGAGGCCAAAAATTGACCGTCTATATCCTGGTCGTCGATGATGAACCCGACATCGAAGCCCTGTTCCGCCAGCGGTTCCGGCACGATCTGCGTTCCGCGCGCTTTCAGATGGAGTTCGCCACGTCAGCGCCGGCGGCGCTGAGGCGTGCCGTCGAGATCCGGGACGCTTCGCTGATCCTGATCCTTTCGGATATCAACATGCCCGGGATGAGCGGGCTCGAGCTATTGCCGATCATGCGTGCGACGCGTCCCGACGTGCCAGTCATCATGATTACCGCCTATGGCGATACAGAAACGCGTAGGACAGCGATCGAACATGGCGCCGAAGGATTGTTGACCAAGCCGATCGACTTCGCGCTCCTACGGCAGGAAATCGACACGAGGATCGAGCACGCAGCGCCCATCCTCGTGGTTGACGATGAACCGGATCTCGAGAAGGCGAGGCTGAGCTAAAAGGATTTTCTCCGGCGCCTGCGGTCACCAGACCAGCCGTGGGTCGCTGCTCGACCGCTTGTCCGTATTCTTCTCGATTGCAGAGACCGCTTGACCGAAGAAGAGGAGGATTGCGTGCCAAAAATGTTCGTTCACGCTCCCAGTGGCGTTTTCACCCCCGAGGCTCGCGCGCGAGTGGCTGCCGAACTGACTGACCTCGGAATGGCGTGCGAGCGCCTTGCCGACACACCGACAATCCGATCGGGGGTTTGGGTTATCTTCGCCGAGTACGAGCCCGACGCTGTCTTCAGCGGTGGAGAAGTCGCATCGCGTCCGATCATAGCCCTGCTGATCAACGCAATTAAGGGAGGCCTCGACGATCCCGCCAAGAAGCGGCTCATCGAGGAAGGCACGGCGATCCTCGGCAGACACGCTGCCATTGGCGAAGGAAAAGTGCCGGCCTACGTCGCCGTCCAGGAGATCCCCGAGAGCAATTGGGGTATGTACGGAAAGCAGGTCGACCTTTCTGCGATGCGCGCTCCAGCAACCGCCTAGTTGCGCACGGTTATCGCTGAGCGGCATCTTTCGTACAGCGTCTTCCGTAAAACCGAATTAACTATAATTCGGGCAAGTGTCAGCGTCGCCCTTCTTCCGGTGCTCTTCGAACGCCGCGAGGAAAACGACCCGAGGTTCGCCGAATTTGTCGGGCTCGCCCGAATGCCGCTTGCCGAAGGCGAGCTGCTCGCTCACGATTGAGTAAGGCGACGCTGTATGATCTACCGGGTCAAGCGTGAGGCCACACGCGACCCGAATGAAAACTCATGTCCACGCACCAAGCTGGGAAATCAAGGGCTTGCGCTGAGCAGCCTGAGACATAGGTGGCGGTACGTACCGGACACATGGGTTACACTTTCCGCTTTTGTTCTGCGGGAGGTGTGGATGCCGTGGAAAGCGAGTTC
>NZ_JBANBK010000132.1:0-14240 GCF_053572325.1 Bradyrhizobium sp. UFLA05-112
GCACTGGCGAGCCCTAAGCCGACGCCAAGGCCCACGGCCGGTCCGCGCCAGCCCCAGCCGCCTCCACGCCACCCTCCGCCCCAGCCGCCACCGTGCCATCCTCCACCTGCAAATCCGCCATGAAAGCCACGCTGTGCGGAAGCAGCGCCCGGTGCGAGAGCAAGGATCGCAGCAACGCCGAGCGCGAAAAGCGCCTTTTTGACCATGAGAAACCTCCGTAGGTCGAGGAATTGCGCGAAGTAAACGGCTCACGGTCTCGTTGGTTGCAGTCCCGGGGGGCGGAGGGCCGGCCGCGCAACCAACTCACACGCTGGAGCCAAGGATCGCATCCACGACAGCGTCCGTGATCGAGAACAAGCTGCCGCGCGCCACCACTTGGCGGCGCGGTACCAGCAACCTCGTTCGCGGCGAGATGCCGGCGATGATCAGGGCAGGGCTTACGGTTACGCGGAGGAGGGTGAGCCTGCGTCTGCGGAATTGATTAGGATTCGAAAAGGGCCGGCGCTGCGGCGGCAGATTCGTGGACCAGTTCGCGGCCGAAGGGGGGACGATTTTGATCCCGCATCCGAATGTTCTGAGCGATCTCGCTGCCTTTCTGGTCGAGGCCAAGCGCGATGACTTCATCCTAATCTCGTCGCGCTTTAGGAGCGTGCCGGCAATGCCCGTCTGGCTTGTCGCCGTTACGTGCGTCCAAGGTCGGTCTCCTTCGCCACCGTCGCGCCAACCACCTTGGTGCCTTCGAGTTCTCGCACGATCCGTTCGTCCGGTCCGACGATCCCCAGATCGAACTCCCGATCCGGCGCGACGAGAATCATGCGCCGGCCGACGATCACGACTACTGTCATGTCGTTCGTCTCGCCCGCGCCCGCCCAATCGCGGATTTTCGCGGCATAGGGCTGGTTGCGCCAGGCGTTGGGAAAGCCTGGGTCGCACCTGACCTCGAGACCGTCTTCCGACGTTGTCAGAACGAGCTTTGATCTGCTTGGTTTCCATTGCTCGTCGAGGAGATCATTGACGAGCCAGAGGCAGCTGAAGCTTTCGCATTCGGCTGGTCGTTCAGCGTAGATCGAGCAGCCGCGGCCAGGCCGGCAATGCGCGCACCACACGTTCACGGGCTTGGACAGCGCCTCGATCGCCATCACCTTGCAGCACAGCGTGCAGTCGCCGCACTGCCGCTTGATGGAGGAGGTCACGCGCGCATCCTCGAGAGATCCGGTTGTGCAGAGCCTACACGAAGCGGCGAAGAGAAGCTTTCATTCCCTCGCGAGCGAAAGAAGACGACGCCGCCGGGGCACGCCGGCGGCGTCGTGTTTGGTCATGTCAGGTGAACTCAGCGGCCGCCGCCACCACCGCCGCTACCACCTCCGCCTCCGCCACCACCTCCACCTCCTCCGGCGTTATTCATTGCGGAGCTGTAGCGGGGATCGGTCTGCTTCATGTAGGTCGGGGACGTGTCGCGGGGAGGCGTCGGCAGGCGAACGATTCGCCGACCTTCCAGGGCGACGGTCGGAGGAATTGCGCCACACCCCGCAAGGAAGAAGACGTCGCAGGTCGAAACGCGCTCGTGGAATGCGCTGGCGTTGGTCGTGGCCATCGCGGTCGTCGCAGCGAAACTGATCAATGCAATTGCCGTCAATCTGGATTTCGTAAACATCGGAATTCTCCAGCCTTCGGTTCGGCGAAGCCCGGAACGGCCCGCTCAGCCGTTGGACGGGGTCGGATGAAGACCGGTTCGAGCGGCTACACGGCAACGTGAACGATCCGCGGCGACGGCAGGCCTGCACACTGCGCCACACTAGGCGCCGCGCAAACCGCGCTGATTGAGATCGCGGACCATGTATCTTGCGCCCTCTCCATAGGATGCCAGCTTGATGCGCAACGCCGCATCGGGCGCGATCACGCGAAAATCATGGCGCGACCAGAATGAAGCGGTGTCGTAGACGGAGACGAGCGCGAGATGTTCGATTCCGTTCGCGCGCGCCAGGCGTGCGAGCGTCTCGATGTACGATGTCGCAACGCGATTGCCGCGCGAGGCGGGCATCACCGCGACGTCATGCAAGTAGAGGCAGTCCGGCGCGGGCGGCAGTTTTTGCAGGTAGTCGTCGAGCGGCGGAATCTGGTGGAGCGTCCAGGGATGAGCGATGCCGTAGCCAAAGACGTCGTCTCCTGCGGTGAGCATTCGGCAGCCCTCCGGAAACAAGCTCATCTTCTCCGCCAGCACGTCCGCGCGTTCCGGCAGATCGGGATGGATGGCCGCCGCGATCGCGATGATCGCCGGCAGATCGGAGGGCTTGGCGCAGCGCCAATGTGATTGCACGTTGCTTCCAGCGCGCCCGGGGCGGGCGCCTATCTCAGCCCCTCATATACCATCAATCCGCGCGCGATCTGCAGCTTGCGAATGGCGCGGGGCAACAGCTTTTCCGGCTGGTGCAGATAGCGCCACGAGGTGAGGGCGAATTCGCCAAGTGCACCATATTCGTCATCGAACGGGGCGAGCACGCCGGTGACGCTCACCGGTGTATGCGGACGGGCGTTGAAGGGCAGAAGCAAGAGCTCGAGATGTGCGTGCGTGCCGTCTTGCCGTGTCGCAGTGAGGCCGGCGATGGCGCCGAGCGTTTCCTCGGCGACGATGGCAGTGATCTCCTCGATTTCGGTGCGGCTTCGGCCCGTAAACAGCGCGGCAAAGCTCTGGTCCTTGAGATCGCGTCCGGCGAGCGCGCAGACGCGCGTGCCGGCGACGCGGAAGGGGAAGCCAAGCGTCGGCTCGCAGGACAGGACAAAGATGTCGCCGAGCAGGCCGCGGACAGCGGCCGGATCGATATCGGCACGATCAGGCGCCCGCGCGGTGCCGCGCTTATCATCCCAGTAGGCGAAGAATTCGCGACTCGACGGATGTTTCATGACTCTACGCTCCCCCTCGGCCGCACGTCGTGGGACAGACTTGTCCCGCTTCAGTGCACCTCGGGTCCCCTTCTTTGTTGTGCAGGAGCGGATTTGCAGCGTCCATGCCGCTGACGCGTTTTTGGCCCCCTGGGGCGGGCCTTTGCGTCGTTAACGTTAAATTAACGATGGACTTTAACCCGTTCGCACGGCTGCTATGGTTGCCGCGGTCGCAAGCTTCGCCGCTTTTCCAGGTTCTCGGCGGGGCCTGTACACACAAGGCGTCAAACAGTTTGGTCACGGGCCGCGGGGAGGGGTGGGGATAATCCCTTTTCCTCCAAGTTCCGGAAGGCCGACATGGACAGGGAGGGCTTTCCCAGGGCCCTCCCTTTTCCTTTTGTGCACTTGCACGGGGTGGGCAAAGGCGACTATCTCCACGCTTGTCGCCTTGTTCGCGCTTTGAAAGCCAAAATCCCTTGGACGCCCCGCCTAATTCTCCGCCGGATGAGCCGGCCGCACTTCACGACGCGCGGCGCGAGCCGGTTTTGACGCTGCCGCGCGCGCTGACGGCCTACGTCGCGCTGCTGGTGGTGATCCATCTGCGGGTACTGCTGCCGCCGGAGCTCGAAAACTGGACCATTGACGTATTCGGCTTCATCCCGAAGCGCTACGATTCCTCGCTGCTCAATCTTTCGATCCCCGGCGGCACCGGTGCGAAGGTATGGACCTTCGTCACCTATTCTCTGCTCCACGCCAATCTTACCCATCTCGGCTTCAATGTGCTGTGGCTGTTGCCGTTCGGTAGCGCGCTGGCGCGGCGCTTTGGGCCGGTGCGCTTCTACCTGTTCCTGGCGATGACGGCGGCGGCGGGCGCGCTTGCTCATCTGCTCACCCATGAGCATGCGGTGGTGCCGATGATCGGGGCGTCGGCGTCGGTATCCGGCGCCATGGCGGCGGCGATCCGCTTTGCCTTCGTGCGCGGCAGCTTCCTGTCCTTCAGCCGCAGCGATGCCGACACGGCGGCAAAGGTGCCGGCGCTGCCGCTGTCGCGAGCTCTGCGCGACGGGCGGGTTATGGGCTTTCTCGCGGTGTGGTTCGGCGTCAACATCATCTTCGGCATCGGGGCCATCGGGGTCGATACGGAGGGTGCAACCGTCGCCTGGCAGGCGCATATCGGCGGCTTCTTCGCAGGCCTTCTGCTGTTCTCGCTGTTCGACCCCGTGCCGCGCGCGCGTCCCGATACTGCAGATGCGTCATCACAGGACATTTCAGATCGCATTTGAAGCGGCGCTTGCGGGATGGAGCGATTTCATCCATCATCTCATGCGAAGAATGTCGTTATACGACAAGCCGGTAGCGGCCCTGCTTCGCGCAGCGCCTGACAACGAAACCGGCATTGAGACTGTTAGTTGAAGACTCGCGAACAAGTCCGGCCCAAGCTTAGAGGGCTGGGTCGGATTCAGGGAGGCGGCAATGACGGTACGTTCTATCCTCAACACCAAGGGCCATCAGATCATGAATGTCGAGCCCGACGCAAAGATGTCGGCCGCAATCAAGCTGCTTGGCGAGAAGAAGATCGGCGCGGTTCTGGTGATGAATCAAAGCCGGCTGGAAGGCATCCTGTCGGAGCGCGACATCGTGCGCGTGCTGGGCGAGCGGGGCGCCGGCGTGCTGGAGGAACCGGTCTCGAGCGTCATGACCCGCAAGGTCGTGACCTGCAAGGAGACTGACACGGTCGCCGAGATCATGGAGATGATGACCACAGGCAAGTTCCGACACCTGCCGGTCATCGATAATGGCAAGGTTGTTGGCCTGATCTCGATCGGCGACATCGTCAAATGGCGTGTGCGCGAATACGAGACCGAGCAGGAAGCCCTGCGCGACTACATCAAGACAGCCTGAGCCTTATTCGCCGACTTTCTCGCCGGCCTTGTTCTGGTCAGTTTTGGGCGCGGTGCCATCCGGCGCCGGCGCCAGCACGTGGATCGCCTCCTGGATGGAGTCGATCGCGCGCTCGGCGGCGCGCGTGCCGAACGCGATCAGATCGTCGGCGCGGTGGAAGTCGAACCAGCCGATCTGGCCGACCCGCGGTGTGATCAGCATGTCCGGCGGATCGCCTGCAAGGCGCGCGCGGGTGATGCGGTCCTGCATGATGTTGAAGGCATCCACCATCACCGAGGAGATGCCGGGCCGTCCGCCGCCGCCGAAGAACTCGCGCTTCATTGTGCGCTCGGGCGAGAAAAGCCTCGGGAAGCGGCGCTTGGCGGCGTCCTTTGCCGCGGCGTCCTCGGTTGCCGGCGACTCGACCGGAGCGGGCATCGCGCCATGCGAATAGATGGTCGTGGAATGGGTGAAGATGTCGCTCGAAAGATTTGCCGCGATGACGATTTCCGCGCCCAGCGCCCGCGCCGCTGAGACCGGCACTGGGTTGACCAGCGCGCCATCAACCAGCCAGCGATCGCCGATCAGCACGGGGGAGAAGATGCCAGGCAGCGCATAGGATGCGCGCATCGCCTCGACCATGCGGCCGCGTGTCAGCCAGATCTCGTGGCCGGTGCGGACTTCCGTGGCGACTGTAGCAAACTTGATCGGCAGATCCTCGATCAGGGTCTGGCCGATCGCTGCCTCGAGCCGGGTTGCGAGCTTCTCGCCGCCGATCAGGCCGGAGCCATTGAGGCGGATGTCGAGATAGGAGAGGATGTTGCGTACGCCCTGGAAGCTGCGCGCCCAGTCCTCAAGCGTGTCGAGATGGCCGGCCGCATAGGCGCCGCCGATGACCGCACCTATCGAGGTGCCGACCACCACGTTCGGCACGATGCCGTTGGCCAGCAACGTCTTCAAGATACCGATGTGGGCGAAACCGCGCGCAGCACCGCCGCCGAGCGCAAGGCCGATGACCGGCCGGCGAATGCTGCCGAGCCCCACCTTTTCGCCGTTCGCGCCGTTGGAGCCATTCGCGCCGCGACCCTTCAACATATCCAGCACCGACGATCTCCTACGACCCGACTGACGCTTACGACCCGACTAACGCTGACCAGATTAGGCACCGCAATCCCGCCCCGCCAGAAACACAGCGAAGCATGGTTTATGCTGCTTTGGTGAGCGCGCTGGGCAGGAGTATGGCGATGGCCGGTTGCCGCGGGACTAACCATTTAAGGTTCCGCCTGTTCCAAAAACAGGTGTTTCCCGGGGTTCCAGTGGCTTGAATTTGCCGCGTTTTCGGTGAAAAGCAGGTTGCATGATTTTCGGGGGTGACGGCATCAAACGATGGCGGCGCAGCGGATGGCTGCTGCCGGGCGTTTTGCTTGCCTGCTTGCTTGGCGGGGGTGCCGCTCACGCGCAATTGTTCTCTGATCGCCCGCCGCCGGTGCCGCCGGCCGCCGTGCCCGATCCCGGCGCGGCCGTCAGCCTCGCGCCGCCCTCGGGTCCGGGGGCGGCGCCGCCGAGCCTGCCGCCGACGCTGACGCAGCCGGCTTCTCCCACGATCCCGCCCTCGGTCTCGACGGTCCCGCCCGCCGCGCCCATGGGGGCGGCGGCGCCCGGCCAGGCCGTGCTGTCGCTGACCGCGAAATACGGCAAGGATCTGCCGCCGATCACCAGCGGGCTGGTGTGGCGGGTGTTTGCCGACCGCCCCGACGAGAACGGCACCTTCAAGCTGATCCGCGAGGACCGCAACGCCACGCCCAACATCGTGCTGCCGCCCGGCAATTACGTCGTGCACGTCGCCTTCGGCCTCGTCAGCGCGGTGCGTACGGTGAGTCTGAAGGCGGAGACTGACCGCGAGGCCTTCGTGCTGCCGGCGGGAGGCCTGCGCATCGAGGGCCGCGTCGGCACCAGCCGCATTCCACAAAACCAGATCTCGTTCGCGATCTACAAGGGCAGCCAGTTCGAAGGCGGCGAGCGCTCCTCGTTGGTACCGAACGTCGCCGCCGGCGACGTCGTCCTGCTGCCTGAGGGCACCTACTACATCATCTCCAACTATGGCGACGCCAACTCGGTGGTGCGATCCGACATCCGCGTGCAGGCTGGCAAGCTCACGGACGTGACCATCACCCACCGCGCCGCCGTGATCACGCTGAAGCTTGTCAGCGACAAGGGCGGCGAGGCGCTCGCCAACACCGCCTGGTCGGTGCTCACCCCCGGCGGCGACGTGATCAAGGAATCGATCGGCGCCTTCCCGCGCGTCGTGCTCTCTGAAGGCGAATACCGCGCCATCGCCAAGAACGAGGGCAAGGTCTATGAGCGCGGCTTCAACGTCGTCAACGGCGTCGACGGCGAAGTCGAAGTCGTCGCGCGCTAAACCCCGGTAGCGCAGTCCCTCGACCAGCACGGCGAAGGCAGGGGGCAATATCGTACCGCGCTTCTCATTCAGCGCACGAAAAGGTCAGCCAGGCTGATCCACCTGCTCGGCGCGCTCGCGAAAGGCGCAGATCGCGCTCGCCTGGTTGTTGGCGCAAAAGCCCTGGATCGTGCCGATTTTCGGAGCCAAGAGAGCAGAACATCAGTGCCGTCACACAGACGAACACCGATCGCCGTGCCATCGACATCTCGTCAGCGTCACCGAAGGCGATCGCTATCCGGCGCATTTGCAGCAGGCGCTAGTTGGCCGCTGAGGCTCAGCATGGGGATTGACCGGTGAGTCTCTGCTCACCGGTCATCCCGCCCTGTGTTTTGATTTGGGTGCGTGTGCGAAAGCGCTGCCAAAAACGTCTTCAAGTGCAAGGCTTTGGGAAACACCGCACCCGCGACGTAATTCCGATAATCAATTTTGTTCTCTTTCGCTCCTGCTGCGTTATATCTCTGACATCCGTCCAAGGGGGCGGGATGCGCGGGTCGTCTATGTTCGCCGCGCGTGGCCGGCAACGAGCAGGGGGCGCAGCCCGACGGCATGTTCGAAGTGGTCCTTACGAGACGCAAGCGATTTGGCTGGCGGTGGCAGGTTTGCGACCAGTCAGGCAAACTGTTTGCCGACGGCTTCGAGCGCACCCGTCCGGCGGCCAAGTATCAGGGTGAACGCGCGCTGTTCTTCCTCCTGTCCCAGGCCTACTTGAACAATCGGTCGGCGGCCTCGAGCGAGGACTAGCGGGCCGCAGCCCAGCCTGGGAAGGCGCGGGACCATGAAGCGCTGCAAGATTGTCTATCTTGCCGGCTCAGAGTTCGACGATCAGCTTGCCCTTGGCGCCGCGGTCGCGGATCAGCGCGTAGGCGTCGGCGACGGTCTGAAGCGTGAAGCGGCGGGGATCGAGCAGCGGCACGAGCTTGCCCGCTTCGGCAAGGCGGGTCGCTTCCGCCAGGATATCGCCGTGATGTGCGCGGCCTTCGCCGGTCAGCAGAGGCAGTAGCGTGAACACGCCGGAATAGGTTGCTGCACGGAACGACAGCGGTGCCAGCGAATGCGTGCCCCAGCCGAGCGCGCTCACCACATGGCCGAAGCGGCGTACGGCAGTGAAGGAGGTGTCGAGCACGGCTCCGCCGACGGTGTCGTAGACGATATCGAAACCGCGCTCCGCCGTGTGCCGCGCAACGTAAGCCTCGACAGTCTCGTCGCGGTCGATGAAGGTCGCGCCGAGACTTTCGATGTAAGTGCGCTGCGCCTTGGAGCCGGTGGCAAACACCTCCGCGCCGGCCGCATGTGCGAGTTGGATCGCGACATGGCCGACGCCGCCGGCACCGCCGTGAATCAGGACCTTGCTGCCGGGTGAAACTCTGGCCCGGTCGACTAGGCCCTCCCAGGCGGTGATGAAGATGAGGGGCAGGGCGGTCGCCTCCCGCATGCTGAGATTGGCAGGCTTCAACGCCAGCAGATCTGCATCCACCGCAGCGAATTCGGCTAGCGAGCCCTGGACGCCGCCGACACCACCGATCATCCCGTATACTTCATCGCCCGGACTGAAGCGCGTCACCGCCGCGCCCACGTGCTCGACCGCGCCGGCGACATCGATCCCGAGGATTGCAGGCAGCGGATGGCGCGCGTGAGCCGCGGTGCCTGCATGGATCTTTGTGTCCAGCGGATTGACTCCGCTCACCATCACGCGGACGAGGACCTCGTTGGGGCCGATCGCGGGCGTGGAGATTCGGGTGATGCGAAGCGGCACGCCATGCTTCTCGAGGACCGCTGCGCGCATATCGGGTGTCGTTGTCATCGCCATCTCGCTCCGTTGTCCGGTCTGCAAGATCGGCATTATTTTTTTGCATGAAAATGAACAAGAACGTACGCTATCCATGCATTCTTGAATGACCATGGTGAGCCGCATGGAATGGAGCGACCTGCGCATCTTTCTTGCGATCGCACGCCAAGGAACGCTCGGCGCTGCCGCGCGAAAAATCGGCCAGACCCAGCCGACCATGGGGCGACGGCTGCGCGCGCTCGAGAAGGCGCTCGGCCAGACGCTGTTCCAGCGCACGGCCGATGGCTTCGTCCTCACCGATGAAGGGTCGGCCGTACTTCGGCATGCCGAACGAATCGAGGAGGAGGCGATGACGCTGGAGCGGCGGCTGTCCGGTGCGGAAGCGCAGCTCGATGGATTGCTGCGCGTCTCCTCGTCGGACTGGTTCGGAACCTACATGTTGTCGCCGGTCATCGCGGAATTTGGCAAGCGCCACCCCAAAGTCGTGGTCGAGCTGCTCACCGATGCCCGACTTTACGGCCTGTCGCACCGCGAGGCCGATCTCGTCTTCCGTATCACCGCGTTCGACGAGCCCGAGGTGATTTCGCGGAAGCTGCTGCACATTCCCTACGCGCTGTACGGGCGCAAGGGCAGCAAGCCGCCGCGGGCGGGCGACGGGCGCGGCGCGCGCGTGGTGACGATGAATGCGGACTTCGCCAGCATGCCCGACGCCACCTGGCTGAAGCGCACACTGCCGAACGCCGAAATCGGCTTTCGCAGCAACAATCGCGAGGTTCAGGCCGAGCTCTGTGCCGGCGGCGGCGGTTTGGCCGTGTTGCCGCGGCTCCTCGGCGATCGCGACCGCAGGCTCGTCGCGCTCGACATTGGCGAGGCGCCGCCCGGCCGCGATACCTTCGTCGGCTATCATCGCGACCTGCGGCGGCTCTCCCGGCTGCGCGCGCTGCTCGATCTCGTGATCGAGCGGCTGGCGGGCTGACATTGCGCTCGCAAGGACGGTGCTTGGAGGCAGGATGCGCGACAGCTCTCCACCATCGTCCGGGTGCAAACCCAGGAAAGCGAAACGAAACTGTCACAGTCCCTAACGCGCGCTAAACCATCGTGTGACTTAGAACTGTCACAATCGCCGATTGGGCACTGCACACAACGACTCTTTACACGCCATTAAGTGCGCCTGCCTTGGATGCGTTGGGATAGCGCGTTGGGGACTACGATGAGTGCCGCGAAGAAGGCGCCGGGCAAGCCGGCCACCGAAATGTTCGACGACATCCCGGTGCTTCAGCGCAAATGGCACGCCGCGTTGCGGCCGGGCGAACGGTTGCCGCGCTATGAGGACGTCATGCTCGGTAGCCTCGGGCGGCTCGCCGACCACATTGCGCTGCTGCGGAATGATGGTGCGCTCGAACTGTCGCGCAGTGGACGCTACGTGCAGACATGGCTCGGCGACGAGCGTTGGGATGTTCCGGTGGCAGCCCTGCCGCCCGATTGCGCCACCGCGCTTGCGGAAGTCGCGGGGAACGCACTGCGAAACGGCCGCCCGTATCACGGACGCGCGCATTGCGTACGCGACGGCATGGTCAAGACCTACGACGTGCTGGCGCTGCCGACCGCCTCGCGCTGGGGCGCCATGCTGATCGGGACTTACGTCAACGAGTGCGGTGGGCAATATAATCTCCTCGATGCGATCTTCTCTGCGACCGACGACGCGGTGGTATCGCTTGGCGCGCTGCGCGAAGCCGATGCGAGGGTCTTCGACTTCCAGGTCGTGCATCACAACAGAAGTGCGGAGTTGCTCCTGAAGGTCGCGAGCGGAAGCCTGTTGTGGCGCCGACTCGGAGAGGCGGGCACGATCCTCGGAGCACCGGATGTCGTGGAGCTTCTGCTTGCAGCCATCTCCGGCGGCCGTAGCGAGCAGCGCGAAATCGAGAGCGACGGCCGCTATCTCCGGCTCAGCGCCACCGCCTTTGCCGACGTCGTGTCGCTCACGATCTCCGATGTCACTGCGCTGAAGCATCGCGACGCGTCGTTCCGCCTGCTCTTCGACAACAACCCGATGCCGATGTGGGTGTTCGACGCCGAGACGAAACGCTTCCTGAGCGTCAACGACGCCGCGGTTCAGCACTATGGCTATGGCCGGGATGCCTTCCTGCGCATGAGCCTCCCGGAAATCTGGCCGCAGGACGAATGGGACAGCCATTCCGAGGCGCTAGAGCACGTCGGCGATGCCTATCGCTCCTCACGCAACTGGCGGCACCTGCGCGCCGATGGCAGCGAGATCGAGGTGCTGACCTTTGGCCGCCGCGTCACGTTCGAAGGCCGCGATGGCTATCTGGTCGCGGTGGTCGACATCACCGAACGGCGCAAGGCCGAGGCACGCATTGCCTACATGGCCCATCATGATGGGCTCACCAATCTGGCGAACCGCGAGCATTTCCAGGAGCGCCTGAAGCAGGCGCTCGATCAAGCCGGTGGAAAGAGGGTCGGCGTGCTCTGCATCGATCTCGACCTGTTCAAGACCGTCAACGACTCCTTCGGCCATCCCGTGGGCGACCGCCTGCTGAAGGAGGTCGCCGAGCGCCTGGCGATCGCAATTCGCGGCGCCAACCTTGCCGCTCGCCTCGGCGGCGACGAGTTCGCCGTGATCCTCGCCGCCGACGTCTCGCCGAACGAGGCCGGCGCCTGTGCGAGCCTCCTGATCGAGATGCTCAGCGCGCCCTACGACATCGACGGCCTGGAGTTGGTGATCGGCGCCAGCATTGGCATCGCACTGTCGCCCGGCGACGGCGCGACGTCGGAGGAACTGATGCGCAATGCCGACATGGCGCTCTACCGTGCCAAGTCCAACGGCGGTGGCGCTCACCACTTCTTCGAGAAGGAGATGGATCTGCAAGCGCAGCGGCGGCGCGACATGGAGCTCGACCTCAGGCGTGCGTTTGCCAATGGCGAGCTCGAGCTGCATTACCAGCCGCTGGTTTCGATCGCCTCCGACCGCATTTCGGGTTTCGAATCCCTGTTGCGCTGGCGTCATCCGGACAAGGGCATGATCTCGCCGGCCGAGTTCATCCCGGTGGCCGAGGACATCGGGCTGATCACCCAGCTCGGGGAGTGGGTGCTGCGCGAGGCGTGCAGCGAGGCGGTGAAATGGCCGCGCGACATCAAGGTCGCGGTCAACCTGTCGCCGGCGCAATTCCGCAGCCGCAACCTGGTCCAGGTCGTGATCTCCGCGCTGGCACAATCGGGGCTGGCGCCGAAGCGGCTCGAGCTGGAGATCACCGAGTCGATCTTCCTGGCCGAGACCGATGCCAACCTCGCCACTTTGCACCAGTTGCGCGAGCTCGGTGTCGGCATCTCCATGGACGATTTCGGCACCGGCTATTCCAGCCTCAGCTATTTGCGCAGCTTCCCCTTCGACAAGATCAAGATCGATCGGTCCTTCGTCAAGGATCTCGCAGAGCGCCCCGACTGCCTCGCGATCGTGCGCGCGATCTCGGGGCTAGGCCGCAGCCTCAACATCACGACGACGGCAGAAGGCGTCGAGACCGAGGACCAGCTCGATTGGCTGCGCGCGGAAGGATGCAACGAGGTTCAGGGATTTCTGTTCAGCGCGGCGCGCCCGGCGGGTGAGATCGAGCAGTTGCTGACGACGTTCGGACAGCGCGCCTCACGGGCGGCGTAGCTCGGCAGGGTAGGCATCGTAGACGAGCGCCTTGAAGGCCGGCGTGATGCGACCGCGCTCATTCTGGGTCTGCTGCATCATGAGGTAGATCATGTCGAGCTTTGGATCGACGCCGAAATAGGTGCCGCTGCCCGAATCCCACTTCAGTTCGCCGATCGAGCCTGGCGGCGGCGGCTTGGCATCGCCCGGATCGGTGCGCACCGCAAGGCCGTAGCCGTAGCCGAAGCCGTCGCCCGGAAAATAGAAATAGTCGCGATCGACGCCCGAGCCCGGCCCGATGTGGTCCGTCGTCATGTCCTTGAAGGCGGCGGGGCTGAGATAACGCTTGCGGTCGAGCTCGCCGCCGTTGAGCAGCATCTGCGCAAATCGACCATAGTCGGTGATGGTTGAGAGCAGGCCGCCGCCGCCGGATTCCCATTCGGGATGGGCGAGACGGTCGCGCTCGGCGTCGAGCAGGATGGTGTCGTTCGGCAGCGGCCTCGCCATCCGCTTGAATTCGTCGTGCGAGGTCAGCTCGAACTTGGTGCTGGTCATGCCGAGCGGATCGAGCACGTTCTGCTTGAGATATTCGTAAAGTGTCTGCCCCGAGATCACCTCGATGACGCGGCCGAGTACGTCGGTGGAATGGCCATAGCGCCAGAGCGTGCCGGGCTGGCGTGCCAGCGGCAGCCTCGCGATGCGCTCGGCGAACTCGCGGTTGTCGAACTGGCCGGCGAAGATCATCGCATTGTGATAGGCCTGCTCGACCCATTTGCCGCCGATATAGTCGTAGCTGATGCCGGAGGTGTGACGCATCAGGTCCTGGATGGTCACGGGACGATTGGGCGGCACCATCTCGAGGGCAAGCGTGCCGTCGGGATTGGTGACCTCCAACCCAACTTTGGTATCGGCGAAGGACGGGATGTATTTCGAAACCGGGTCGGCGAGTGCGAGCTTGCCCGCGTCAATCAGCATCATCGCCCCCAAGCTCGTGATCGGCTTGGTCATGGAGTGAATGGCGAAGATGGTGTCTGGCGTCATGGCCAGGCCAGTCCGGACGTCGCGCACACCAAAGTTCTTCAGATAGAGCGGCTTGCCGTGCTGCTGAACCAGGATGACCGCACCTGGCAGCCGGCGGGCCACGACCTCGTTGTCGAAGAAGGTCGTGATGCGCTCGAGCTGGTCGGGCGAGGGTGCGGGAATGTCGTTGGCGCGGCTGCGCATGGCGGCGCCGGCGAGCAGAGCTGCGCCGGCGAGGAATGTTCGTCGCGTGGTGGTCATGGCATGAGCCCGCGCAGCGTCAGGCGGCGGCACAGGCGTGAGCAAGCGGCACTTCGGCATCCTGCCCGGCCGACGCAACGGGATCAAAGCCGGAAGATGAGCGGCCCGTCAACTGTGAGAAGTCGACTAAAGCGCGATGAGATGAATCGTCATCGCGCTTCAGGTTGTTGTTTGCGCATGATTTTTCTCGGAAAACCGCTTCGCACTTTTCCGGATCATGCTCTAATCTTACTGAGTCAGAAATCCACGGACCAAGCTGGGTGAGAATCGCATATTGAAGGAGATTCAACGCGAGATCG
>NZ_JBANBK010000133.1:0-14217 GCF_053572325.1 Bradyrhizobium sp. UFLA05-112
CGCGTCGGCGGCGCGACCGAGGTCGAGGTCAAGGAGCGCAAGGATCGCGTTGATGACGCGATGCATGCGACCCGCGCCGCGGTCGAGGAAGGCATTGTCCCGGGCGGCGGCGTCGCCCTGCTTCGTGCAACCGAAGCGCTCAAGGGTCTGCGCACCAAGAACGACGACCAGAAGACCGGCGTCGAGATCGTGCGCAAGGCGCTGTCCTGGCCGGCCCGCCAGATCGCGATCAATGCCGGTGAAGACGGTTCGGTGATCGTCGGCAAGATCCTCGAGAAGGATCAGTACGCCTACGGCTTCGACTCGCAGACTGGCGAATACGGCAACCTCGTCACCAAGGGCATCATCGACCCGACCAAGGTCGTGAGAACTGCAGTCCAGAACGCCTCCTCCGTGGCGGCGCTCTTGATCACCACCGAGGCCATGGTCGCCGAGCTGCCGAAGAAGGCAGCTGCCGGTGCCGCCATGCCTCCTGGCGGCGGCATGGGTGGCATGGGCGGCATGGACTTCTGATCTAGCCGTTACACCGAACCATGAAATGTGAAAACCTCGGCGGCCACGCCGGGGTTTTCTACTTAGGATGGGCTCGCAACGCGCCCCCCTGGCCTGTTCCCACGTTGTCAAGGGACACGATCAAGCGAAACCATTCCCTGCTCGGCGACGGATGCCGAACGAGGGTGGGGCGCTCTGGTCGTTCGCACGTCACTGCCGATGCTATTGCCCGCCAACTGCCGCCACTTATTTGGGCCACCGCGGATTTCGACAGGTGGAGCACTTTTAAGGCGAGCAAAAAATGCGGACAATGCCACTGGTATTGAACCAACGAGAAGGTCAAAGCACAAAGGACATGGCGTCTACGGACCGGCGCTGAAGTCACGCTAGGGCTTTCAACTAGGCGCAGCCTCCTCAAAGCAGTCGGACTGATTGTACTGTACGGCGCAAAATTGGGACGCAGCACTATTGCCGACGCGCGACGGTCAGGACCAGCCTGCGATATTGTACGTAGCTGGGCATTAAGCGTTGGATGTGAAATCCTTCACAATGAGAGATGATCGCGCGGCCTACATTGGGCTTGCGAGCACAGCGAACATCGTTCCCTCTCGACATCGCCGGAAGGAAGCTACCTCATGAGCAGCGACTCTCAGCCTGCGAATCCGCCCAGATGGGATTGGCCATCCTGGATGAAGGGCAGCATGCCCAATCCTCTCGATTTCTTTGCGGCGCCTCGGAACTTCGTTCAGCCCATACTGCCTGGTTGGGTGTTTGGTAGCGTAACCAACATCACAGAGCAGAATTCAAGCGCGCCTGATACCGAACGAGAGATTGTTGCCGCGCAGAGCTACGGTCGCCAGCTAGGCCGCGTCATGGACGCTCTCGCCATTCTTATCGCCGAGTTGCCCAAGGCGAAGCAGGATGCGCCGGCTTTCGAAGAACTTGCCAAGATTCATCGCGATATCAATGAAATCAAGGCACGAGCTGCAGCGCGACGCCTCAACAACATCGCGGCTGACCTTGCTACTCTCAAAGAGACGAAGCCCGAGCAATATCAGCGCCTCGCAGCGACGCTTCGCGAGGTCCTGAAGGCAACGCAATAGCGATATCGATAATGTGACCTAGGCTCACATAAACGTCGGCTGTCTGCCGGACGACATCGGTCCAGGTCGCGCGTCTAATTCGCGGATGACCGAAAAGCCTCGCAACTCTCCAGTGAGTTATAGGATGGCTTGCTATAGCTCATTATTAATCCCACGCTGAGTTATAGAAAGCAGTGCTATAGCTCATGCCTTGGAACCGGGAGGAACCGACCTGGCCCCACTTACCTATGACGCGGGCAGCCCTTGAGCGGTTGGAAGCTGCCTTCGCTGGGGCGACTTCATTGGTGCGTTCAGGCACGTCAGCCAGGATGATCAGCAAAACCTGCGGATCGAGCTCATCAGCGATGAGGCGCTGAAGACCTCGGAAATTGAAGGCGACATACTGAACCGCGACAGCATTCAATCGTCCTTGCGCTACCAATTCGGCCTTGGCGAACAGCAGGCCGGCGTGCCTTCTGCTGAAAGAGGTATCGCGCAGATGATGGTCGACCTATACCTCAATTTCCAAAAGCCTCTGACCGACGAGACATGTTCGGCTGGCACAGCATGTTGATGAGCGGGGACCGGACCATCAGAACGATCGGTGCTCTCCGCACTCATGCAGAGCCCATGGAGGTGGTCTCTGGCCCAATCGGCCCGCGCAGGGTTCACTTTGAGGCGCCGCCGTCTGAAAACATGGCGAAAGAAATGGCTGCGTTCGTTCAGTGGTT
Source organism: Bradyrhizobium sp. UFLA05-112 (assembly GCF_053572325.1). Lineage (NCBI taxonomy): Bacteria > Pseudomonadati > Pseudomonadota > Alphaproteobacteria > Hyphomicrobiales > Nitrobacteraceae > Bradyrhizobium > Bradyrhizobium sp. UFLA05-112. Next base: position 2,306 of record NZ_JBANBK010000133.1, read on the forward strand.
CAACGACACGGGCCCTGACACCCGTCAACAGCTGCCGGTGATGACGCGCGCCGCTCTTGCCCATCTGTACTTCGTCAGCATCCATCCATTCGAAGACGGGAATGGCCGCATTGCCCGCGCGGTCGCGGAAAAGTCGCTTGCGCAAAATCTCGGCCAACCGACGCTAATTGCGCTCGCCTACACGATCGAGCGCAAGCGGAAGGCTTACTACGATGCGCTTGAGCGCAACAACCGCCGCATGGAGCTAACGGATTGGCTGCTGTACTTCGCCAATACCATTTTTGAGGCGCAGGTTAACACTAACCACCGTGTCGATTTCTACATTGCGAAGACAAAGTTCTATGAGCGTCTCCGCGGTCAGTACAACGAACGCCAGGAGAAGGCTCTGGCTCGAATGTTCAAGGAGGGCATCGATGGGTTCAAGGGCGGTCTCAGCGCCGAGAAGTACATCAGCATTACCAAGGCGGCTCGCGCGACCGCCACTCGTGACCTGCAGGACCTCGTCGCGAAAGGCGCATTGACCAGGACGGGCGAGCTCCAGCATACGCGTTATCACCTGAAACTCGATGCAAACGAGTGAGCAGAACTATCAACCATACTCGTCTGACGCGGGCTATCGCGCGCCTCTAGCGCGGCCTTCACCCCCGTTGTGATCAGCGACTTGTCCCCTTCGTGCTTGCTGAGCAAGTCCCTTTAAGGCTGGAGCCACTATTTCTACTTTGGCGAGCTCCAGTCGCGGGTTGTATATTAAATACAAATTTCGGGGGGATGATGCTGCTTACTTCATTTCGTGTATCCAATTTCAGGTCCATTCAGGACAGCGGAAACATCAAACTCGCACGGATCACGTCGATCCTTGGTCGAAACGAGAGCGAAAAGTCTAATTTACTTCTGGCGCTTCGCAGCTTGAACCTGTCGAAGGATTTACGGCGCTCAATCCCATTAAAGACTTGCCGTGACATCGCCGATTGCTCGAGGACGTGCAGAGATTGAGCGTTTCTTGAAGGCGAGATCGAGGCACTGACCAAGTTGGTCTATGTCCTTAATGATTTAGCACGCGCCGGAGCCTTTGTAGTGACGGGGCTTGATGGGGTCGTCTGCATACCGCGCCGCTGTCTGCGCTGAGGATGGGTGATAGAAACAAGGTAAGGGCGAGGATAACGACAAGATCAAAGCTTCAGCGAAGCGCGCCGGTACGCAATATCTAAGGCACTCCCCAAAGCGAGGAGGCCCGGCATTGGAGGCGAATCCGGCCGGGCCTCTGAGTCGCCAATCCTGTGCAGGGGCTGACTGACGACAATCAATGATTGCACAGCAGGCTTACGGAAGCCTGACGGAACGAAGTCACCTGCCGAGTTCAACTCGGAAACGCGGCGCTTCTCTAGTTATAGGGACAGCCTGAGCGGAACATCCATCATTCACTGGGCTAAGGAGCCGGAATTCTCGAGAATGAGTGGCGGAACGCCGAATTTCGGCGCGGAGTTGGGTCCGCGGGTTATTCCGTATTGAAGTATCAGTCCGATTGTCGCTTGATCGACGTGATGCCTGCGGACGGACGCGGCGGACCGAGCGAGATGAGCCGCTGTCAATCTCGTTAGTTCGCCGGCGGGAACGACTGACCGCCTCTTTCGGCGCCGGTCTGTCACGCCGAACTCGCCGGCCTGGCTCCGCGCTTTCGACCAAATCTCGATTGAGGCGCCACAGGCCCTTCGGATCTTGCGGCCTCGGAAGTACGGTCGGCATTGAGAAAACCCGCTCAGCGGCGTGACATTGCTGCGCGATCTCTCCAGAAAAATGGAACGAAGTTGAGGTAGGAATAGCAAATCCTGGGCCAACGAGGCTCTGCGACCGAGATGCGGCCCGATGACGCGGCAATTGGCGGCCCGTGTTCGAACGCCTCCACAAGACGGAGCGCCCTCCTCCAGCAGCAGTCAAGATCGGAGTTGCATCTTGCCCGCCGTCGGCTGTTCGGTGATATCGCCTTGCTGGCGCCTGAACGAATTCAGCTGACCAACGTGTGACGTCGAAACAACCAATGGTCTGGACTTTATCTGCTTCGATAAGTCCGTCCGTCGAGCTTGCTCAGAACAAAGCTGCCTCGGTGCATAGGCGTATTTGCGGGTTAGTTGACGCACATATCCGATGAGATTGGCGCGCGGCGGCGTGTCCCCCATCGATGTTCCCGTAGTCCGCGAGCCTCGCGGCAGCCCTGCGGCCGGGTCATCGGATGCATGCAGTCGTGCTTTTGAGGTGAGAATTAAGGAGGCGGGTTGGGTCTTGTCCAGGACCAGTGTCTGATGAGGCGAGCAGACCTGATCCACGTGCGCTGCTCGGCAATGGCGAGGTCGCCGTCGGCAATCCAGGAGGCGCCCGACGCTTCAGTTCGGTGTATGGCGGCCCCTTGATGATCGCTCGGGACATTGGGTGATTGCCGCGCCAACAGCAGTCCGCCCTGGCTGCCGCCAATCACACCTAGTCGCCGTGGACTTGTGACCTTGCGTTCGCAGGGCTCGCGTATCAAGCCAAGCAGCGGAAACACGCAACGCATGCATAGCGCGGCTTACGCCATCTCGCGCCCATTCACTGCAAGCTGTATGCCGGCTAAAGACTCGCGAGTTTCAGCCCGCTCAGGGCTGCACGACCATGTCCGCTTGTCGACATTGGTTGCCAAGCAGACACGCGACAGCGTGTCGGCCGGACCGCCAGTCAGGCAGCACCAGTGAATTCGATCATCAGTGGCCAAGAACGGGACACAGCGATGCACCCGCCCGCCATCGTAATACCTCCGTATATGAGGTAGATTCCTCGCAGCTGGCGTTGGAGCCAGATTGCGATCGAGCTAAGGGCGGTGTGCATGGCAATCGCCGATTCGTTGACGCAAGCATCTGCCGAATAGGACGAGCTCCTCCTTGCGAAACACACAGAGCGCGCAAACAAGCGAGCAAGGTCGGCCCCATTGTCGGGCTTATCGATCGACGTGACGGGCAGGGCGAAGCTCGACCCACGTCGTATGATGGCTGCGACCACCAGCGTCCAGGCCATTACTCTTTCGATAATCCGCAGCCTGAATCTGACAGAGCCGCCGAGTTTTAGGAAGGTTTCGTAGTGTCGATGAACCCACCTAATCGTGCCGGGCGCGCCAGTTTCTTTACCTTGTCGTATTAGGAGCCAACAACTTCAGACTCTTCACCTCCGCTGGATTCGGCGCGCGAGGAGGCTTGTTTGCTTCGGTGATGGTCACGACAACGGATAGATTGTCGTCGTGAATCGCATCGGGAGGTACGGGCAACGAATAGATGCCAGCGTTCTGGCGCTCGCCCGGGCCGAAAGGCGAGATGGCGCCGAGTAGCTCGCCAGCTTGCGTGGTGACACGGACACGCTGACCCGGCGCAAGAGGTCCCACTTGCACCTCGATCCACGCGATGGCCCCTGGGGCAAGGGAATGGGGGAGCGTAAGCGTTCGTTCCATTCCTCCTTCCTCTGCGCCATAGGCAGCGGATGCTGCGAGCATCAACACGATTACCAAATGGCGCACGGCCTACAGCGCTCCGATCGAGACTGCCTTGAGCACAGGAGTGGTCTCCTCCCCATTTACTGGCGTGACCCTTACGGCCAGATTTGCATTGGTGGCCGCGGTGGCAAGGGGCGCAGTGAGAGCGTGCAGCGTGGCGGGAAGCGGGACCGCAAAGGTTGCCTCGTGGGACATGCCCATGTCTGCCATTTGCGGGCCGAAAAACCCGACTGTTCCGGCATAATACGGGCTGTCAACGCCGAGATTGGTAGCGTCGGACGGTGCGCCGATGAATACGCGGAACCGGCGGGTGCTTGAGGTGCCCTGGGGGCGCGTCAGCGTGACCTGCGCGACCAGCGGCCGCGGGTTATTGGCGTTGCTGCGCCCCTGCAATGTCGCAGCCGGAATCTCAACCGAAGCGGCATTCGCCGATACGCGCGCGGCGGCTACCGGTGGCTTCTGCGTAGTGAGCTCGGCGACTTCCGGTTGAACGAGTGTTTCGCCAAAACCCTTGTCGTCATAGTCGTAGTCGAATCTCTCAGTGGCGAGATAGTCCCCGGCCTTGCCGTTCAAGACATAGTCTCCATTGGCGTCTACAAAGAACAAGAACGGCTCATCCGACAGGGTTTTCAAGTCGTCGCCCTCGGGCAAATAGGGTTGATGGCGCGACTTCTGTTTGCGCGTCCACACGTCCCAGAGCCGATCCATATTGGAGTGGTGAAGGAAAAAAACCGGATCGACCGGAGAAAGGAAATTGGTCATGTTTCCATAGGGGCCAGGATCGAGTGGGCCTTGTCCGCCAATGCAGTTGTGGACAAGATTGTGCGGCATTCCCTCGAGGACCGAAAAGCTCGTCGGCGCGCCGGTCGACGCTGTGTTGTGGGATGGGCTCTTGATACTGTTGAAGCTGAGATAGTTCACAGGGTTGTAGAAATCAGGCGCCAGCAGACCAGCAGAGACAGTCAGCTTTGACACGGCCCGCGTCGTATCACCGTCGAGATGAGGATTGGTCTTTGACAGGTAACGCGCGCCGCAGGTTGGTGCGAAGCATTCGTTTCCTGCCACGCCCTTGCCGGTCACACCGAGTGGACCGTTCCACAGATCATCGAATTGCACGTAGGTGCGCGCGGTGAGCTGACCCTTCTGCGCGGAAGAGAGGCTGTCCCAGTATCGTGAGAGCGTCGGCTTGATGAACGAGGTGAAAACAGCAAAATTTTCCGTATAAGGCTTGAAAGCATCGCTCGTCGGCGACAGCACGCCCGCGAACATCTCGTCTGGTATTTGCGGCAGTTCGGTCCAGTCCCAGTAGGGAAGGGCGAAATCGGCGTCACCGCTGAGCGAGCGGATGGTCTGCTCGAAATAACCGAGATACCCACGATGCCACACATAGAACCACCAGTTTCCATGTGGACAGTCCAGGAGGTGGACGAAGGCGTTGCGGAACCAATTGTGGGGATGATCGGCGGGCAGCCTCAGCATCGCTTCGACGCCTTTGGCGTAGCTCACGAGCGCCTTGCGTCCTTCATCGCTCGTGACATTGCATCTCTTGTATCTTGCTGCTGCAAGAGCCGGCTTGAAGGGAAGAGCAACCGCGGTGGCCGCCATCGCTCCCAGAAGCTCGCGGCGTGTGATTTGCTCAATTTGCATCTGTCCCTCCCGTAGTTTTCCTGTCAACGACGCAGTCGTCCCATTGAGCTTGAGGCGGGTAGAAAATTGGCGTCTGCGGGTCGCGATGCCAATCGTACTCCGCCGCTGCCACTGCGTTTTCGGCAACGGCACGCCCAGCCAGTCTCGACACCAGGTAGAAGCCGAGGTCCGTTCCGGCCGACACGCCGGCCGACGTCACGTAGCGTCCTGCGTCGACCCAACGCGACACATTGTCCCAAAGGACCTTTGGTCCCTGCTTTGCCACCCAGGTAAAAGCACCATGATTTGTCGCGGCCGGGAGACCAGTCAGCAGGCCAGCGCGCGCGAGCACCGCTGCGCCCGTGCAGACGGAGGCCATAAGATTCACCTTGGCGTCCATCTGGCACACCCATTCGAGCAGCATCGCAACGCCTTCAGGATCGGCCTGTTCGTCGAGCAGCGGCCACGTACCCCCGCCACCGGGGATCATAAGGAGATCCGGTGGATCGGCGAGCGCCTGCTTCATGTCCAGGTCCGGCATGACTGCAGGACCGTTGATGCTCCTCACCTTCTCGAGGTGGCGCCCAATGAGCATCGTTGCGAAAGGATAGGGTGACGGGTCCCAGTAGTTCTGGCCGAGAAAACGAGAGATGGTGAAGGCCTCGGCGAAGCCAAACACGTCGATCGGCTCGAAGCCTTCGAAGACGAAGATGCCGATCCGCTGCGTCGACGGTGGTGCCGTATCGAGCGAAGCCGCCCTCATGGCAATTCCCGGAACTTACCGTGAAACTGGTCAAAGGAGAGATCCGGCTCCGTGATATTGGTGACGATGGTCTGACGGTTGTAATCTTCGATGTGAACGACCGTCGTCTTGTCGGACTCTTGCCAGGTCACCAGGAAAATCCCTTCGGTGATCGGCTCGACCTTGATGGTAACGGTTTCCGATCCGACCTTGTTGCCGTTCTTGTCCAGGTTGTAGTAGGTCAGCGATGTTTCCGACGCGAAATCGAGCTCGACCTGAAAGGCGACGAAATCGACGAAATAGCGATGACCTACTCCGGGAAATCCACATGCCATGGTACCACTCCCCATTCTCGGACGTTGCTGGTTTCGCCTCGTAACGAAAGCTCGAACCGCTTGCAGTTGGCGAAATTCCCTCCGGCGCAACCGAGGAAGGCCGCCCGGTCGCCGTTTGATCTCATGGCACACTGTGCAAGGATGCGCTGATTGTCCGACAGCTGGATCCCAAGATGTAGAGCAGCACACGACGCAAAGGACGAGCCGTCCCTGTTCGAAACCGCACTGTCCAGCAGCCCCTGCTGGCTTTGAGGCAGGATCACCTGCTGATCCGCACGCCCGGCAAACTGGGATACATCTGGGCCGTCTCGCCTTGCGCACTCGTCGGCGGTTCTCTGTGGATCTCCGCCCGACGCTACACCGAACGCCCCCGGTGACGGGACTTGGCCGGATAGCCGTTCAAGGCTCATTTGAGGAACGAGATAACATGGCGTTGTGCCATGGGGACCGTTGCACATCGGCTGGACAGTGGTGCCGGTGTTGACCAACTGAGGACGTGCAGGATCGATGCTCTTCAGACCCGGGCCGCCCTGGTTTTGTTGCATCAAGTAGTTGCGGATAGCATCGCACACTCCCGGCCCCAACGGCCCCATGCAAAGCGGGGCCCCGTTAGGGAGCGCTCCGATTTGTTGGAATGGGTATTGCCGAGCCGCAAGTTGTTGCATCGCTAGATAGCGCCGGATCACCTGACAAGGCGCCTGCCCGAGAGGCCCATCGCAGATCGGCCCGAGACTTGGATGGAATGCTACCTGCTGCACCTGAATTTGCGAGGCCACCCGCTCGATCAGAAGGAAGCGTCGAACATCCTGGCAACGCCCTTCGCCGAGCGGTTCCTGGATCGGACCGAAGATAGTGTCAACTCGAATGTGCTGTAGTGGGATTTGATCTGGCTGAAAGCCCAGAGCGTCACCTTCCGAAATTTGGATGACAAACAGAGCAAAGAACGAAAGCGCTGTGAACAGCGGCCTCATATCGCTCTCCAGGCACAAACGATGGTGCAAATTGATTGGTCAATCGCAGTAATAAGTATGGGCAATGCTACCTTAGGTTAACAACGAGTACAAGCGCCCACATTGCCTGCGTTGCTTCACGTATCACTAAAGTGAGTGCACACCGAAACCCTCGCTGCTTGCTTTGGGCGCAGGGCCTAGCGAACGAGCAGACGGTACGCCCATAGCTACCGATTCCAGAAATCGGGACTGCACAACACTATCCGCATTTTGCATCACCGTTCGTCTCTCTGCGGCCATTCTCTGTACCGGGACGCAGCTTTTCCTCCTTGTTTCCGTAAAACACGCACTTTGTCCTCGCGATGCTGCCTTCAACTCTGCTTCCGTCACACGCGCTGACGCTCATGCAAAGGGGTTGGACCCTGATCTCTTCGACCGTCGGGACGTGGAGGCGCGTCGAAAGAGCCGACCGGGCTCTATGCGCGAGCGCGCCGGCCAAGCGTCACGATCCCTCGCACGATAGAATTAAAGGGGCGCTACCCCTGGTGCCTGCAAGGGCGCGATGCTCGGCCGCTTTTCCCCGGTCTTCCGCGCTTACGCTTTTGCAGACCGGGAGATACCCTCGGGCAGCGTCCGTCCTTGCACTTACATCCTCGGTCTCGGCTTCAGCGCGGCTTTGCGCTGAACCTAACTCATGAAGAAGGCGTGAGGGTGCTTAGTGTGAGTCCTCAGGTTTTACTTACTCGAGACGTACCACGAACGATAGCTTTCATGGCACCAACCGCATTGATCTCAGGGACAGTGATTGGCTACGGTCCTGGTCGATCAGATGCATTCTTTGGCGCAAGGGGTGTTCTTTCACTCCACGCGCCAAATCGCGTTTGGCTTTCCGCAGGAGTGCCCCATGTTCGTGCGCACCAACCAAGTCAGAACGTCCCGCCCCAACTCGCTTTCCGACCTCGGGATTACAAGCAGCTCCGATCTGAGCGTTAACTTGAGTGAGTTCACCTACAGGAAGGGGAAGGAGATTTACGGCGAGAAAGAACCCGCCGCGTACGTCTATCAGGTTACCAAAGGTGCGGTCCGAACCTACAAACTGCTCTCGGATGGTCGACGCCAAATTGGCGCGTTTCATCTGGTCAGCGATATCTTCGGACTAGAGAACGGTGAGAACCATCGGTTCACCGCAGAAGCGGTCGTGGAGACTACGGTTCGAATAATCAGGCGCACCAGCCTTGAAGACGCAGCCGAGAATGATGCGGTCGTTTTTCACAATCTGCTCAGGATGACCGCTCAAAGTCTACAACACGCCGAAAACCATATGCTGCTGCTTGGACGAAAAACCTCGTTGGAAAAAGTGGCGGCCTTTTTGCTTGAAATGGACGAGCGATCCGCTGCGGCCGGCGCATTGTCCCTCCCGATGTCCCGCCGCGATATCGCCGACTACCTTGGCTTGACGCTCGAAACCGTTTCGCGCGCCGTGTCCCATCTTCACAGACGGGGAATCCTCGATTTTATAGGGAGAAATCAGCGCGAGATCGTGATCCGCGACCGTCGGCAGCTTGTGAGTTTTGATTTGCAAAGTTAATTCGCCGGGCGACTTCTTCTTCGCAAATGTCGCTCTCCCTGCTCACAGCCAGCTCAAGGGCGGGCATCAACTGCAGTCTCAGTTCTCGAACGATTCCTGATCGTTGCTGGCGACAGCTGTGTCTTCCGTTAATTCTGCGCCTGGTCCCGCGGCGAGGCGAGACCGAAATGATGGTCCTATTGTGCGAAGTGCGACGTTCCTGATTTCTCATTGGATAGGTCTCTGCACACGATCGCAGTCACGCCAGCCGTGGTCGCATAATTCCGCTGTCGCAGCTGACGGATCGACGACGGGAAGGGGTCGCCAAAACTTGCCCTAATGCTTCCTCAAATCGCTTAGCTTGCGCATGTAATAGCCCTGCTCCACTATGGCCAACCTGATCTCATCGCTAATGCTGGCGACTCGCCTTTTCCTCCTCGGCCACTTCCCCAACGCGCCACTTAGCGGCAATGACGAACCCTGCGTGACGACCAGCAAATCACGTTTATCGTTCACATAAATGTCGAACATGCCCCCTCCGAGCTGACATGCAACGTCAGGGTGCCTCCATCGGTCTCCGGGGAGTGGACCGCGCCTCGACAATTTTGTGCCTACGCCTCCCATTTGGGAGGCGCGGCTCGCGGCTTCGTCACCTAGAATGAAACGATTGGAAATGACGCTGCATTTGATGAACTCCAATATTTGAAGAATGGAGACTGCAATGTCAAAGCGATTTTTATTTGCTGCCGCAGCGGTGTTGCTGGCGTGTGGCGGCACCACAGCCGCGGAGCTACCCGTTTACGCAATCACGGTTTGCTGATGCCGATCACGCCCCACCAGCTTGCGACGTTGGGCCCGGCCAACGCCGAGGAAGAGGCGCCACCCCCCGGCTTACGCTTGGTGGAATGCCGGCATCTCCGCATCAGATCGCAGTGTTGACGCCGCGCGCCAAAGTGGGTCGACGGACCGCCGCCCCACAGGTGGCGAGAGGCGACCTCTCTCCGCAATAAGTGATCTGGTGCGGCAACATTGCACCCAGCGCAACTCGTCAAATTTGCTTCGCCGCGCTTGGCCACATTGTCGGGAAGGTCGCTCATTTTCCATACCCGGTCGACGGAGATGAATCGGTTTGAGCTGGAGTTCACAGAATGAGTGCAGTGACGCATCGATAAGAGCGCCGCCCAGGAGTCTTTGAGCAAGATTGCCGGCCAGGCTCCCGGAGGATGTTACGTTTTCCTGCTCGCCGCATACCTTTGCGAGGAGAGGGGACTGCTCTCGAGAGGTCCCGCTTTCGATCTGGCCTGAAAGTGAGTCACATTTGATCGCACGAGGCTTGGACGTATCGTCGCAGTATCGGTTCTGATGCTGTCAACGAGCCGCACGATTTCTACGGGGGTACGAAGTTCCAGCTTTTTCATCATCCGAGCACGATTGACCTTCACCGTCACCTCGCTGACATTCAGCCTGATCGCGATCTGCTTGGCGAGCAATCCGTCTGCCACCAACGGTAGGATGTCACGCTCCCGTGCCGTGAGACCCTCGACACGTAGCCGGGCTTCGCGCGCGACGTGCTCGCGCTCCAGCCGACTTCGGTCGCATTCAACGCCAAGCCGCACCGCATCATAAAATTCCTGCTCGCGGAAAGGCTTGGGCAGAAAGTCCACCGCCCCGCGTTTCATCGCTTCCACGGAAACCCGAATATCCGAAACGCCGCTGATAAATACGATCGGAATCAGGATGCCTGAATCGGCGAGTGTTCTCTGCAACTCCAAACCGGTCGGTGACGTGCCGGGGAAGCGAACGTCCAGCACCAGACATGACGGGCCATCAGAGAGATCCTCCGTTATGAATTCGTCAATCGAGCCGAACAGTCTCACCTGAAGTCCGGCATCCTCGCAGAGACTTCCGAGAGCACTCCTGATTTCCTCATCATCATCAACCACATAAATCGTTACCGGGCTCGTACTCATGATTAAAAATCTCCTCGATCGATTTATTTTGTCGCGGGAAGGGAGCGGCGCCGGTTCCGCGCGAAAAATCAGGCAATCATTCTAGTTCAGCTGCGTGACAATGCTGCGGGCCAAATTATAGCTATTGGATTTTGTTCCTGTGGCCGGCGCTTTGATGGGTCGGCAATCTACTCACGTGCGCCTTCGTGCTCAGTAAAAGCAATGCTGCCAACTCTAGCTCCTGCTCGCGCCTTCGCAAAGAGGCTTTGAGCTCATCGAAACAGGCTGGCCTTCGAACTCAAAATCCGAACTGGCGAAGAACGACACTGCATGCGGAAATCAGAGAACCAAAACTGGTTGCGTTGAGAGGCGGTCTCGCCCCAAGATCCGTGTGAGTGAAGGGGACGCTACGCCGGACTGCCAATCCGGCTTTTTGGGGAAAGCTTTTCTCTGATCGCCAGATTGGATGGTCCAATTCACTCCGCCGCATGCGGAAGAAAAGAGATCTCACCGACTGCAGTGTTGAGAAGGACGAACACCCGTGAGGCCTATCTGATCGACGCCGTTCGCCGCGTTAGCGCGCGCGCCGGGATTGGGCAAGCATATCCAGCGGGCGTCCACTACGCTTCATCCCGCGAACACGGCCGATGACTGAATCACGAGAATGTTAGGCCGTGTACTAAAAACTTGGTGGCGCGATGCGATGATGACCATGTCACAAAGCGACTGAAGTTGTGCAGCGATACAATATATCGCGAAGTGCCAGAAGCGGTTATCGAGCGTCAGGGGGCCGCAACCACTACCTATTGGTGGGCGAATGCCCAGCATTCGTTTCGTTCGATCCTCGTCGTCGCTTGAGAACCACTGGCGGAATTAACCCGTTTTTGCGATCGTCCCCCTCAGTGTGGGCGCAAAAACCCTGGCGTAAATGTGGCGTCTGGTTCAGCTCTGTGTAATGCCAACTAAATCGTGCGGACGCTTAGCGCCTCTCGCGCCCCGCTCGCGTCGTTCAACGGGCGGACCGTCGTGTCCAAAAGCTGCGCAGTCTCGCAATCACACGCAGAATTTCGGAAGTGAAGGCAGTTAAATCGCGAGTCTTAAGCTTTGAAAGCCGGTAACCGAGCTATCGCCGAAAGTTGGTGACGGCGGGAATCGGGAAGGCGGCATATCGTGGGGGTGCTTGACGCCTCCACTTCTCCACGAAGGAGCGATATGCCGTGTCCAACGATAAC
>NZ_JBANBK010000134.1:0-14213 GCF_053572325.1 Bradyrhizobium sp. UFLA05-112
CCATTGGAGAGGCACTGGCACAATTCGTCTGCGTGGAAGATTTTTCAAACGTGAAGGCCTGCGAAGGACCAGCCTGCACGCTGCTCTTCGCCGACCACACCCGTGGTCATCGGCGACGCTGGTGCAGCATGGCCATCTGTGGCAATCGCGCCAAACAGGCCGCTCACCGTCAGCGGGTCAGGGCGCAGTAGGCCGCACCAAGTGCCCTCGATGCCGCGTGCCTCGATCACTCGCACTCAACCATCCGGAACCCAACCGGGGTTCCGTCCAAGGTGCCCCGCCCCGGGGATCAAGCGCCACTTGATTGTGCAAATATTAAATGCATTGTACAAAAAGATGCACTTTAAATTTTCATATTTTGTGCGACGATGTGGGGGTTCTGTGGCAATCCCAGCAAAGGGGACCCCCCAAATGAAGTTCGCGCTTGCCAGCCTGACCGCCGCCGCGGCTGTCGCGGCAACCCTGGCCCTCGGCCAGCCTGCTCGTGCCGGCGACCTGATCGTCGCAACCGACACGGCCTTCGTTCCGTTCGAGTTCAAGGAGGGCGACAAGTATGTCGGCTTCGACATCGACCTGTGGGCCGCCATCGCCAAGGATATCGGCGTGACCTACACGCTGCAGCCGATGGACTTCAACGGCATCATCCCGGCGCTGCAGACCAAGCAGGTCGACGTCGGACTGGCCGGCATCACCATCAAGGACGAGCGCAAGAAGGTCATCGACTTTTCGGACGGCTATTACGACAGCGGCTTCCTGCTGATGGTGCCGACCAACAGCACGATCAAAGGTCCGGAAGACCTTGTCGGCAAGACGCTGGCCGTGAAGACCGGCACGTCGGCAACCGACTACGCCAAGGAGCACTTCAAGGGGACGGAGCTCCGCCTCTTCCCCAACAGCGACAACGCCTATCTCGAAGTCGCGACCGGACGCGCGGACGCCGCGATGCACGACACCCCCAACGTCCTCTACTACATCAAGACCAACGGCCAGGGGAAAGTGAAGACCGTAGGTCCCCAGATGATGGCCCAGCAATATGGCATGGCCTTCCCGAAGGGCAGCGAGCTCATCGCCAAGGTCAACGCCTCGCTGGTCAAGCTGAAGGGCGACGGCACCTACACAGCCATCTACAAGAAGTGGTTCGGCGCCGAGCCGCCGAAGAGCTGATCCACGTTCCGTGGCGCGCGCGCTGGCCTAAAGCGCGATGAGATCAGGATAAATCGCCATCGCGCTTTAGGTTGTTGTTTGAGCGTGATCTTTTCGGAAAACCGCTTCGCACTTTGCGCTAACGCGGCCCTCCGGGTCCGGATCATGCTTTAGCCGGCGCGCCTTCCCTAGAGGAATGCTCTCATGGATTTCGAGTGGTCGGTTATCTGGCAGGCCCTGCCTGAGCTCCTGAAGGGTGCCCGCCTCACCGTGCTGATCGCGCTGGCGGGGCTCGCCGGCGGACTGCTGATCGGCTTTGCCGTCGGCCTGGCGCGCGCCTACGGCAATGCTATCCTCAACGCCATAGCCTTCGCCTATGTCGAGCTCATACGCGGCACGCCGATCATCGTGCAGGTGATGTTCATCTATTTCGCACTGCCGATTCTCGCGAATGTCCGCATTTACCCGCTCGCGGCGGCGATCATGGCCATCATCGTCAACGCCGGAGCCTATATCGCCGAGATCGTGCGCGGCTCGTTTCTCTCCGTCCATAAAGGACTGCGGGAAGCCGGTCTGGCGCTCGGCCTGCCGCTCTGGAAGGTGCTTCTCTACATCATCGGCCCGCTCGCCTTCCGCCGCATGATTCCGGCGCTCGGCAACCAGTTCATCGTCAGCCTGAAGGATACGTCGCTCTTCATCGTCATCGGTGTCGGCGAACTCACGCGGCAAGGCCAGGAAATCATGGCGGCCAACTTTCGCGCCGTCGAAATCTGGTCCGCCGTGGCGATGTTCTACCTGATCATGACCGGCGCGCTGACGCTTATCCTCCGGATGACCGAAAAGAGGATGCGCATCCTGTGAGCATCGTGGAGTTCAAGAAAGTCACCAAGCGGTTCGGCCAGGTCACGATCCTCAACGAGGTCGACCTCTCGATAGAGGCCGGCGAGAAGGTCGTGCTGATCGGTCCCTCCGGTTCCGGCAAGTCGACGCTGCTCCGCTGCATCAATGCGCTGGAGGAGATCAATGGCGGTGATCTCGTCGTCGACGGCATCAGCGTCAAGGCCGGCGGCCGCATGGTCCGCATGATCCGCCAGGAAGCCGGCATGGTCTTCCAGCAGTTCAACCTGTTTCCGCAAATGACGGCGCTCGAGAACGTCGCCTTCGGCCCGCGTCGCGTGCGCGGCGAGTCGCGGCAGGATGCGCGAAAGCGGGCGCTGGAAATGCTCGCCAAGGTCGGCCTCGCCGACCGCGCTCATCACTATCCGAGCGAGCTTTCCGGCGGCCAGCAGCAGCGCGTCGCGATCGCCCGCGCGCTTGCCGTCAAGCCGAAGCTGATGTTGTTCGACGAGCCGACGTCCGCACTCGATCCGGAACTGCGGCATGAAGTGCTGCGCGTCATGCAGGCGCTGGCCGAGGAAGGCATGACCATGATCGTGGTCACCCACGAGATGGCCTTCGCCCGCAAGGTCGGCACCAGGCTGATCTTCATGGAAGGCGGCAAGATCGCCGTAGACGGCGAGCCACGGGAGCTGCTGGCCAACCCGCAAAACCCTCGCCTGAAAGAGTTTCTGCAACATGTCGTCTGACGCCGGCCGCCGGCTTTCCTTCATCGATGTCGCAGGGTCGCCATTTGATGTCGGCGCTGCCCTTGGGCGCTTCGGCCAAGCGGCGCTGCAGGACCATTTCCGTACCTCTGCTGCGTGGCGCGAGCTCACCACGCGCCGCGGCGATCCCTTGATCGGCGAGATGGCGGCCATCGTTCGGGAACGGTTTCCAAGATACTGGGCTGAGCTGCAGGGCCTCGCCGTCGGGCTGGCGCTGCCGTTCGACGACGTCTTCCTGTGGAACTGCCGCGGCGATATCTGGGCGATGGCGCCGGATGGCTGCACGACCGTGCAATTGCCCGGCTCTGCGCATGTGATCGGCCACAACGAGGATGGCGACCCGGATTTTGCCGGCCACTGCGCCCTCGCCCATCTTGCATCCGAAGGAGGCACGGCGTTCACCGCCTTTGTGTACCCGGGCTCGCTGCCGGGACACACATTTGCGGCCACATCGAAGGGGCTGGTCCAGACCGTCAACAACATCAGGCCGCTGGCCGGCGGCGCCGGCACGCCGCGCATGGTGCTGGCCCGCGCGATACTCGACGCAGCGGACCTCGACGCGGCGCTCACCGTGCTCAAATCCGCGCCGCGCGCCGGCGCATTTCACCTGACTTTGGCGCAAGCCGGGGACGAGCGGCTTCTCAGCGTCGAGTTCACCGCCCGGGCCCTGTCGGTCGATCGGGTCCGGGCACCGCGAGTCCATTCGAATCATCTGATCCATGCCGACACCGGGCGCATGTCGCAGATCGTCACCGGTTCGTCCGGCGTGCGACAACGGCGCGGCGAGATGCTGCTCGGCCAGACGCACCCGTCGGACCCGCAGGGCCGCGCGCTCGGCATATTGTGGGACGCAGCCGACGCGGAATTGCCGATCTACCGCACGGATCCGGCCGACAGCGACGTCGAGAACACGCTCGCAAGCGCCGTCTTCCGGGTCGGGGCTGACAAGGTCGAGTGGTCTGTCTACGATGGAGTGCACGAAGCAGCTCGCTTCGATATGCGGGATGGGCTGGTGCCTTTCGCGGCGTGAACAGGATCTAAGGTGATGCCAGAGGAAGCCGTCGCGGAGCCGCCGCGCACCATCGAGGATCTCAGGGCACTCGCGCTCTCGATCGGCCGCGACGAGGCAGGCTTCTCGCTCGGCGCCAAAGCGCATGATGTCTTCGCAAAGCTGGTGGAAGCGCCGGAACAGTCGGCGGTTCGCTCGATCTCGGAGCTTGCCGATCAGTTCGGCATCAATCCGTCGACGCTGACCAGGCTGGCGAAACGTCTCGGCTTCGAAGGCTTCAGCGACTTCCAGGCGGTCTTCCGCAAGGCCATCGCCAACGAGCAGCAGTATTTCTATAGCCGCCAGGCCGGCCGGCTCATGGCCGCGCCGTCCGTCGGCAATGCCGAAGTCCAGACGTTCGAGCAGCTGGCCCGGGAGACGGCAGCAAATGTCGACGGATTTCTCGGACAGCTGGACGGAGCCGCTCTGCAAGGGGCTGTGAGGCTCCTGGCGAGCGCCCGCCGTATTCGTGTCCATGGCGTTCGCCAATTCCATTCGCTGGCGAGCTTTCTCACCTATTGCCTGGGAATGGTGCGCTCGGACGTCGCGCTGCTCGACGCGCCGCGCCTCGGCGTCGCCGAGGCATTGTCACAGCTCGACCGGGGCGACGTCGTCATCGTCGCCAGCTGCGCGCCCTATACGCGCAGCGTCGCGGAGGTGGCCCGGGTCGCGGCGTCGAACGGCCAGACGGTCATGGCGATTACGGATTCCCGCTCGTCACCGCTCGTTCCTCCCGCCGAGCATGCCTTTTTCATCCCCCACGCCAGCAGCTTCTATTCGAACAGCATGGGCGCCTATGTCGTCTTCTGTGAGGCGCTGCTCAACCTCGTCGCGAGAGAATTGGGTGACAAGGCGTTGAACTCCCTGGCGGGGCGCGAGCGGCTGATCGCGGAGATGAACATAGAGGTCGGCTGACCCGCGCGCCTGCTACCGCCTATTGCCCTCGCGCGATGCCGCCGTGCCGAAGGTGCCGGAATGGCATTCGGGCCAGCGAGCACTCAACTCGCTCTTGCGGCATCACCCTGAAGCACCGCCAGCGGCCCGCGAGAACGCGCCATCAGATAGAACGCGGCCACGTGCGTGATCATGAGCAGGGGCACATAGATGATCGGGATCGCGTAGACAGCGCCCAGCTCTCCCGCAAGCGGCGCAAGGCCAAGTTGATTGCCGTGATAATAGTCGACGAGGATATCGCCTGCCCCCAGGAGATTGAACGCGACGACGAACAACCAGAACAGGGGCTGCACCCGCACCGTGAGAAGCGCCAGCATCGCCAGAAGTCCGGTCACGAAGTCGAAATAGGCGGCGAAGCTGGCGAAGCCGATTCGGCCCGACCACGCCGGGGATCAGGAAGACCAGCCCGAAGAAGCGGAAGCTGTGCAGAGTGGCGATGACGCGCTGCGCCTCGACCGGCTCCATCGATTTGAGCCAGGGCCAGCCGTACGCAAAGAAGCAGAGCAGCCACGGGACGTAGCCGAGAACGAGATGAATCTGGAAGATGGTTGCGGTCGACATCTGGTGTCTCCTCAGACGGCGGTGGATGCGGCTTCGAACACCGCGGTCAGAATGCCGAGCCGGCCCTCCAGGAGATTTCGTCCGAGATTGGCCGAGAGCTGGGCAAAGTCCGGCCCCATCACCACGCCGAGATTGGGTGACGGCTGCGGTCCGGACGCGCGAAGCTGGGTGACCCAGGCCTTGGCGGCCTCGCTGTCGTCCTGAAAGACCAGCGTGCGAAAGCCGGCTGCCTCGACCGCCTCGCGCGTGGCTGCGGCCGACAGCAGAAAGCTCGTCGCCGGCGTTCGCGCCCACGGCACCGGATAAAGCGGCTCGCCGCCGGCCAAGACGACGTCGTAGGTCGCAAATCTGTCGCCCACCTTCAGCACGCGCCGGATTTCACGATAGAGTCGTGCCCGGTCCGGAATGTTCATGGCGACATGCTGGAGCCACGCCACGTCGAAGCGACCGTTGTCGAACGGCAGCGCGAACGCGCTTGCCGTCTCGAACGTCACACGCTCGCTCAAGCCCGTGCGCGCGGTCAGGTAGCGCGCGGCTTCGACGAAGGGATCGCTGAGATCGACGCCAGTCACCCGGCAGCCATGGGTCGACGCGAGAAAGCGTGCCGGCCCGCCAACACCCGAGCCGACATCGAGAACCAACGTGTCCGCGGTGACCCCGGCGAGCCTGGCAAGGTCGTCGGTCGCCGCGAGGCCGCGGGTGTGGAACTGGTCGAGAGCCGCGAGTTGCTGGGGCGCGAGCCGCTGATCCTCCGGCCCAAAGGCCGAGAGCGCAGCTTTCAGCCGCCCGGTCAGGCCGTTCGCCGCATAGTGGTCACGCACGCCGTCGATGACATCGGTCATTTGCAGGACTCCATGAAAGCTTCAGGTCTCGGCGCATAGATAGGGCCTCTTCCGGCCAGCAACTATCCGCGATAATCTCGACAGGCCATGAAGCAGAACTTCACAATCAGGCAGAGTGCACTCGACGGCGTCGAGGCCTTCCTCGCCGTGGCCCAGCACCGCAATTTTCGCCGCGCCGCCGCCGAACTCGCCGTGACGCCGTCGGCGGTCAGCCAAGCGGTGCGCACCCTCGAAGCGCGTATTGGCGCTGCGCTGTTCATCCGCACGACGCGCAGTGTCGGCTTGACCGAGGCCGGCAAGCGTTTCCTGTCGCGCGCAAAGCCTGCCTTCGCGGAGCTGATTGCCGCGAGCGAAGCTGCGCGCGACCTTGGACAGCGGCCGGCCGGGCTGCTCCGCCTCGCCGTTCCCCGCTCGGTCGTGCCGCTGATCCTGGAGCCGGTGATCGCCGCGTTCTGCCGCGCCTATCCCGAGATAGAGGTGGAGATCGCCGCCAGCGAGGAGATGGTCGATCTTGCCGCTGGAGGATTCGATGCCGGCATCCGACTCGGCCAGCTCATCGCGCCCGACATGATCGCGGTGCGGCTGACACAGCCGTTCCCGTTCATGGTCGTCGGCAGCCCCGATTATTTGCGCGGGCGAAAGAAACCGGCGGCAGTAGATGATCTTCGCGAGCACGCGTGCCTCCGCCTGCGCCGCGCGAACGGATCGATCGCGCCCTGGCCGTTCGTTGACGGCAACAAGGCGATCGAGGCGATCGTATCGGGGCCGCTCATCGGGCACGACTATGTCACGCTGCTCGGCGCCGCGATCCAGGGCGTCGGGCTCGCACAGGTGCCCGGCCCGCTCGCGAGAGCGCCGATTGCCGATGGCCGGTTGCAAGCGCTGCTGACGCCCTATGCCGTCACCGGGCCAGGCGTCTTTCTGTACTACCCGGGGAAACGTCAGGCGTTGCCAAAACTGCGCGCGTTCATCGAGCACGTCAAATACCGTGGAGCCGATAAACCCCAAGGCGGAACGAACGCCCGCGGAGTCCGCAAGCGCAACGGTGCGAGCAGCGCTTGACGGCATCACTTCGGAACCCGCACCGTCAGGAGATCATGACCATCCGCCCGATCGTCCGCTATCCCGACCGCCGGCTTGCGACCCCGGCGCGGCCCGTGACCGTGTTCGACGACGCGTTGCGGGAGCTTGCACAGGATCTGCTCGAGACGATGCGCGCCGCGCCCGGCATCGGCATCACGGCGCCGCATATCGGCATCCCCTTGCGCGTCGTAGTGCTCGAGCTCGACGCCAAGGACGGCGCGCGGACTTACGTCAATCCCGAGATCGAGTCGGCTTCACCCGAGATGATCCTGCACCGCGAAGGCAGCGTCTCGATGCCTGGCGTCAACGACGAGGTCCAGCGCCACGCCCGCGTGCGGATCAGCTATCAGGATCTCGACGGCAACACGCAGACCGAAGAGTCGGACTCCCTGCGTGCCGTGTGTCATCAGCACGAGATCGATCAGCTCGACGGGATGTTCTGGATCCAGCGGCTGTCGCGGCTGAAGCGGGAGCGGCTGGTGAAGAGGTTTGAGAAGATAGCGCGGGAGTAAGACTTCGGCGGGCAACCGAACTTGCTTCAACCTGCGCTGACCTTTGCGCGATTGCGCGCCGGCAGATCGCCTGCCCTCACGGGGGCCGACATCAGCAGGCGCCCGAAGCTGGGGACCTGGGACAGTCGCCGCCATTCCTCATAGCTCAAGACCACCACCCTCTGCGCATGGCGCAACCCACGCCTTCGTGCCGTCGAACTGCAACAGCAGCCGGTGGGCAGCTCATTAGACAGCCTTTGTGAGTGCACCATCGATGATGAGGTTGGTGCCGGAGATGCGAGATGCTACCGGGCTCGCAAGAAACACCACGCCGGAAGCGACTTCTTGCGGCGTGCCCATACGCCCGGTTGGATTGAGCGACATTGCAGTCTTGTAGAGATCAGGCATGCCGCGCTCGATATTCTGCCAAATGCCCCCTTCGAAGTAGGTGTTGCCTGGCGACACTGCGTTAACGCGGATTCCCTTGGCGATCAGCTGATTGCTGAGACCCTTGGCATAGTGGATCAGGGCCGCCTTGAAGGCGCCGTACGACCCGGCGGCGAAATCGACTTCGAAGCCCGACACGCTCGAGACGATGATGATCGACGCGGATTTCGACTTTTCCAGATAGGGCAGCGCGGCCGCGACGGAATTGACGGTGTGCATCATGTCGGTGCGGAACGATTTCTCCCAGGTCTCGGGCGTGTCGCCGACCGCCAGCGCGCTCACATTGCAGACGATGGTATCGATGCCACCGAGTTCGGCGGCGGCCCCATCGATCCAGCCCTTCAACGCGACCGGATCGGCGACATCGACCGCCCTGCCCCACGATTTGACGCCCTTCGCCGAGAGGCTCTTCACGACGTTGCCAACCTCGTCGGCATTGCGGGCGCAGATCGCGACGTTGGCGCCCTCGGCCGCAAATAGCTCGGCGATCGCAAGCCCAATGCCCTTGCTGCCGCCGGTTACGAGCGCGCTCTTTCCATTCAATCCGAGATCCATGGTCGCCTCCGTTGCTGGTGCGGCGGCCTGCTCGCATGCCGGCAGGCCGCCCCGGTGCGGTTACATCTTCTTCCAGTCGCCGGCGCCTTCGAACGCGGCGGCGGCGCGATAGATCGTCGGCTCGTCAAAATATTTGCCGATCAACATCAGACCGATCGGCAGACCGTTGCTCATGCCGCAGGGAAGGCTCATCGCCGGATGTCCGCTGGCGTTGAACGGCGCAGTATTGGGAACCATTTCGAACGCGCGCTGGATGTAGAGCTCGCGGGGCGCGTCTGCGGGCGGTAGCGGCGTCGCCTTCATCGGCAGGGTCGGCATCAGCAGCAGATCGTATTTGGCCAGCGCCTCGTCATAGGTTGCGCGCAGCTTGCGGTTCAAATTCTGCGCCTTAGCGTAGAAATGGCCGCGATAGTGCTTGGTGAAATATTGCCCGAGCAGCATCGTGATCTTGAGGCTGTCGGACAATTCGTCGGCGCGATGCTTCCAGGCGGAGTGGGCGTCCAGCAGCGTAGTGTTGTAGAGACCACGCCAGTTCGTCCCCATGCCGTTGCCCTTCATCATGAACTCGGTGGCGCCTTCGGCGGCGATCGGCAGCCAGATCGCCGGCGCAGCGAGGTGCATCGGTATCGAGATTTCCTCAACGGTGGCGCCGAGCTTTCGGAACAAGTCGGCGCCCGCCTTGACCTTGGCGTCGACGTCTGGCTCCGAACTTGGATGCCCAAATCCTTCCCTTACGATGCCGATACGCAATCCCCTGACGCCGCCTTCGATCTCGTCGCTGTACTTTCCGACCTTCAGAGCGCCCTGCCTCGGATCAAGTCCATCGGGCCCTGCCAGCACCTCCAGCAGCACCGCGTTGTCGCGCACGTTGGCCGTCATCGGGCCGGTGTGGTCGATCGTGAGCTCGATCGGCATCACGCCCGTATAGGGCACGAGGCCATAGGTCGCCTTCATGCCGTAAATGCCGCTGAAGGCGGCCGGAATGCGGATCGAGCCGCCCTGATCGCCGCCGATCGCCATATCGGCCTCACCGGTCGCCACCACCACTGCGCTGCCTGAGGATGAACCGCCAGCGGAGTATCCCATCTTGTGCGGATTGTGCACCGGTCCAGCTGCACACGTGTGGCTGCCACCGGAGAAGCAGAAATATTCGCAGTGCACCTTGCCAACGATGGTGCCGCCGGCGTCGAGCATGCGGGTGACGATGGTGGCATCCGTATCGGGGATATAGCCCTCCAGCGTCGATGCGCCGTTCATCATCGGGACGCCGGCGAGCGAGATGTTGTCCTTGAGCGCGATCTTCTTGCCGGCGAGCTTACCATTCGGGGCGCCCTTGATTTCGGTCTTGACGTACCAGGCGTTGAACTTGTTCTCCTCGCCCGCGGGGCGATAGCCGGGCGTGCGCGGATATTTCACCGCCGGAACATAGTCCGGCATGGCATCGACCGCATCGTAGGCGGCGTAGTTCGCCTGCATCAGCGCGTCGTAGGATTTGAGCTCTGCATCCCCCATGTGCATGCCGAGGTCCTCGGCGACGCTGCGCAGCTGATCAAGTGTGGGTCTCCTGACTACCATGGCTTGGGTCTCCCTCTGATCATGCCCGCGTGCGGCGGGCCTACGTTGCGATACCGACAAATTCTCCGACGAGGCTTGCGTCGCCGAGCTCGCCCGGTGACACTTCCCGGGTAATCGCGCCCTTCTGGATAATCAGGATCCGCTGCGACAGCGAAGCAATGAAGTCCAGATTCTGCTCGACCAGGATCATGGTGAGCCCGCTCCTGGCTCGCAGCCGTTGCAGGGTATGAACGATCTCGTCGATGATCGAGGGCTGAATGCCTTCCGTCGGCTCGTCGAGCAGGATCAGCCGCGGGTCGCCGCAAAGGCAGCGCGCGATCGTCAGCAATTGCTGCTCGCCGCCCGACAGCGCTCCGCCGGGGCGATCGAGCAACGCCTTCAGGCGGGGAAACTCCTCCAGCACGGTCGCGATGATGTCTTCTTCCACGCCGTCCTGCGTGCTGCAGCCCATGCGCAGATTCTCGTAGACGGTAAGCCCGGGGAAGATCTCTCGGCCCTGCGGCACGTAGCCGAGGCCGAGCCGCGCACGCCGGTAGGGTTCGATCGCCGTGACGTCGTCATGGCCGAACATCACACGACCGCTGGTCGCCGGCAAAAATCCCATCAACGCCTTCAAGAGCGTGGTCTTGCCCATGCCATTGTGGCCCAGAATGCCGATGAATTCGCCCTCATTGACGGAGAAGCTCACCCCGTTGAGGATCGGAATCCGGCCGTACCCCGTTCGCAGTCCCTGTACATCGAGCATCATGCGGCTGCCTGCTTGCCCAGATAGATGTCGCGCACCTGCGGATTGCGCATGATGTTTTCAAGGCTATCTTCGACCAGCACGCTGCCCTGGTTGAAGACCGTGACCTGCTTGGCGATCATGCGGATGAACTGCATGTCGTGCTCGACGACGATCAACGCCTTGGTACGGTTGATCTCGCGCACCAATTCGGCCGTCTTGTTGACCTCCTCGTGGGTCATGCCGGCCGCGGGCTCGTCGAGCAGGATCAAATCGGGATCGGTTGCCAGCACGAGCCCGAGTTCGACCCATTGCCGCTGTCCATGGGCCAGCTGCCCCACCAGACGTTCGGCGGCTTCGGTCAAGCCGACCCGCGCCAGCATCTCGTCGACAACGCGCCTCGCCTTATCGCCGGAATGAAGGCGGTTTGTCGCCAGCCAGATATTTTCCCGTACCGACAGGCCGTCGAAGACGCTCGGAACCTGGGTCTTGATGCCGATGCCGAGCCGGCCGATGTCGTGGGCGTGCGCGTGCGAAATGTCCTTGCCGCGGAACAACACCTGGCCATGGGTCGGCTCCAGTTGTCCGGTCAGCATCTTGAAAAACGTGCTCTTGCCTGCGCCGTTGGGACC
Source organism: Bradyrhizobium sp. UFLA05-112 (assembly GCF_053572325.1). Taxonomy (NCBI): domain Bacteria; kingdom Pseudomonadati; phylum Pseudomonadota; class Alphaproteobacteria; order Hyphomicrobiales; family Nitrobacteraceae; genus Bradyrhizobium; species Bradyrhizobium sp. UFLA05-112. Next base: position 11,660 of record NZ_JBANBK010000134.1, read on the forward strand.
GATCAGGCAGCGCAGCTCGCCTTCGGCCAACGAGAAATTGACCTGGCGCACGGCGCGAACGCCGCCGAAATGCATGCTGAGGTCCAGGGTCTGAAGCAGCGGTGCAGCCATCAGCCCTCCTCCGCCCGCTTGGGCTGGAGCCGCTTGGCTCCCTTGCCACGCGAGGCGAGCAGCGATTGGCCGATATCGCCCAGCGTCGGCACGAGCCCCTTGGGCACCAGAAGCACGAAGGCAATCAAGATGACTCCAAAGATCAGCGGCGCGTTGGCGAAGATCTTGGCCCACAGGTCCGAACCGCCACTCGGTTGATTGGCGCCGAGCGCGGTGGTAAGCCATTGAATACCGATGCAGCCGACGATCGGCCCGATCAGCGTGCCGCGCCCGCCGACGATGACCCAGATGATGATTTGCGCCGACTGGGCGAGACCGAAGATCGTCGGACTGACGAAGTTGCCCCAATTGGCGAACAGGCAGCCGGCAAATCCGGCCAGTGCACCACCAATGGTGAACGTCGCAAGCTTGTAGGCGCGCGGATCATAGCCAAGCAGCTCGGCGCGCCGTTCGTTCTCCCGGATGCCGACGATGATGCGGCCGAACCGGCTCGCCAGCAGCAGGCGCAATCCAAAATAGGTCGCGAGCAGCGCGGCGGTCGCCAGATAGAACATGCCTTCGAGATCGATCAGCGCAGCCTTGTTGCCAGGGAAATTCAACGGTGGGATGCCGGGTATGCCGTTGAAGCCGCCGAGCCGTGCCGAGCCGATATGGAATTCCGGTCCCGCCGTCGAGTTGATGGAGTTGAACAGGATCAGCGTCACTGTCAGCGTGATGACGCCGAGATACACATCGCTGATGCGTCCATAGAACATGAAATAGCCGAGCAGCGCCGCAAAGACCGCCGGCACGGCGACGGCTAGCAGAAGCGGGACCGTGCTCTCTCCGATGTTGAACATCGCGATCGCATAGGTATACGCGCCGAGCCCGAAGAACGCCGACTGGCCGAAACAAAGTATGCCGCCATAACCCCAGATCAGAGCGAGGCTCAGCGCCAGGATTGCCATGATCATGTAGACCGTGAGCTCGAGCACGACGTCGAGCTCGAAGAAGCGCGGTACCAGCACCAGGAATGCAACGCCGACCGCGCCGACGAGGCCGATGCCAACAAGATTTAGCACGCGTGCGTTCACAGGCCTCTCCGGAAGAAGCGGCCGGTGATCCCTTGCGGCAGCAGGCGGATCAGGATGACAGCGGCCGCGAGCAACGCGACCTCACCGAACACTGGCGTGGTGACGAAGGTCGCGATCTGGTTGATGGTCCCGAACAGCGCCGATGCCGACACCGTGCCGCTGAGTATCGCAGCGCCGCCGCCGATCACCGTGATGAAGGATTTGGCGACATAGGCGACGCCGATGGTGGGAAACACCCCGGAGACCGGCGCCAGCACCGCGCCGGCGAGGCCCGACAGCGCGGCGCCGATGCCGAAAGTGACGGCGTAGACGCGCGGCGGATTGACGCCCAGCGCTGCCGCCATGTTGGCATTCTGCATCGTTCCGCGGGCGATCAGGCCAAACCGCGTCCAGCGCATCAAGGCGAAGATCGCAGCCAGCACCACCGCCGCGACCGCAATCACGAACAGCGTGTAGACGCTGGTGCGGTAGGCGCCGATCTGGAAGCTGCCGAGCGGCGCCGAGATGCCCACAGTGGTGTTGCCGAAGATCGCCGTGGTCAGCCCGACGAGGAACAGGCTGAGACCCCAGGTCGCCAGCATGGTGTCGATCATGCGGCCATAGAGAAAGCGGATGATGGTCCGCTCGACGATGACGCCGATGAGGCCCACCACGATGGGCGCCACGACCAGCATCGCTACCCAGATGCTGATGCCGTGGCTGGTCGCGACGATGGCCGCATAGCCGCCGAGCATCAGGAACTCACCATGCGCGAGATTGATGACGCGCATCATGCCGAAGATGATCGCCAGCCCGACGCTGATCAGCGCAAGGCTGGCGATCGCGTAGAGGACTTGGATTGCCAGGAGAGCAACGAGGTCCACGTTCACCTTTCTCAATCCGCTCTCAAATCTTGATCACATATTGCTGGTTGTCGGTCGGATTCTTGATGAGATCGCAGACCGCGGCGGTATCGGCCGGCTTCTGCTGGGCGAAATCCTCCAGCACCTTGAGCTTCTTGTCGGCGACCTCGGCGATGTGGACGTCGAGCACGCAATGATGCGTCGGCGGATCGATCGTGACCTTGCCTGACGGTGCGTCGATGCTGATGCCGGTTTCGAGGGCTTCGATGACCTTCATCCGGTCGATACTCCCGGCTTTCTTCACCGCTTCCGCCCACAGCCGGAACCCCTGATAGGTTCCCATCGCGAGCTCGGTGATGTTGGGATAGTCGGCGCCGAAGCGCTTGAGGAAGCTTGCGACGAACTTCTCGTTGACCGGGTTCTTCAGGTCCTGGAAATAATTGTAGCAGATCAGCATGCCATTGCATTCATCGGGCGACAGCACGATGTGTTCATTCCCGACCGCAAAAGTGGTCGACGCCATTGGAA
>NZ_JBANBK010000135.1:0-14173 GCF_053572325.1 Bradyrhizobium sp. UFLA05-112
GATATAGCCCTCATCGAGCAACTGCTTGAGCACACGCCCGAGCGACTGCTTGGTGATACGCAGGACGTCCAGGAGGTCGGCGACCTTGAGGCCGGGATAGCGGTAGACGAAATGCATGACGCGGTGATGGGCCCGGCCGAAGCCGAACGCCTCCAGCTCCTGGTCGGGATCGCCGACGAAATCACGATAGGCGAAGAACAGCAGCTCGATGATATCCCAGCGCAAATTGCCCACATCGCTTGTCGCCGGCTTGGTCTCGGCGGCATCGGGGGAGGGACTCACGAAATTTATGTCAGGCATATTGACGTATCTTGGGTTCAATGTTACAAAACGATCGACCCGGACGAAATTTTAGATCGGTTCGTTCGGGATGATGGTTGTCCAAAGCGGCCGGGGAAGTGCAGGACAGGCAGCGCCGGCCGGACCAGATCTACCGTGCGATTGTCGAGCATATCGGCAAAACATACTGGACTTCCGCCCTCCGCAAAAGCATGTCCTGTCGCGACATGCTGGCCACGGGAAACCGGCCGTAACAAGGCTGGTCACGGTCGGAGCCAGACCTGGTTAAGTTATCGAGCCCGAAAGAGGCAGGCCGGCGCGCTTCCGCGCGCCGATTGCGACAGCGGGAGGCAAGGGAAAAATGAGTCTGAAATTCGAAATCCAGCCTGCCACCAATCCGACCTCCGAGAAGGAGCGCACGGCAAAGCTTGAAAACCCTGGCTTCGGCCGGGTCTTCACCGACCACATGGCTGTGGTCCGCTACAGCCAGGCCAAGGGCGGTTGGCATGACGCACATGTCGAAGCCCGCACCAATTTCCAGCTCGATCCGGCCGGTGCCGTGCTGCACTACGCCCAGGAGATATTCGAGGGCCTGAAGGCCTACAAGCGCGACGACGGCGGCGTGAACCTGTTCCGTCCCGACGCCAATGCACGGCGCTTCAAGAGTTCCGCCGAGCGCATGGCGATGGCACCGCTGCCTGAGGACGTCTTCATCGAGGCGGTGGAGCAGCTCGTGCGGATCGACCGCGCCTGGATGCCGGGCGGCGAGGGCAGTCTTTACTTGCGGCCCTTCATGATCGCCAACGAGATCTTTCTCGGCGTGAAGCCGTCGGCGGAATACATCTTTGCCGTCATCGCCTCGCCGGTCGGCTCCTATTTCAAGGGCGGCCCTGCGCCCGTCTCGATCTGGGTGTCGGAGAACTACACGCGCGCTGCGGTCGGCGGCACTGGCGCTGTCAAGTGCGGCGGCAATTACGCCGCGAGCCTGCGTGCCCAGGCCGAGGCCATCGAGCATGGCTGCGACCAGGTCGTGTTCCTCGATGCGGTCGAGCGACGCTATGTCGAGGAGCTCGGCGGCATGAACATCTTCTTCGTGTTCGATGACGGGTCGCTGGTCACCCCGCCGCTCGGCACCATCTTGCCGGGCATTACGCGCGACTCCATCATCGCGCTCGCCAGGGACGCCGGAAAGACGGTGCGCGAGGAGCCCTACGCGATCGACCAGTGGCGCAAGGATGCTGCGAGCGGCAAGCTGAAGGAGGCTTTCGCCTGCGGCACGGCGGCCGTCATCTCGCCGATCGGCAAGGTGTGCTCGGCGAGCGGCGACTTCCTCATCAGCGGCGGCGCCGCGGGCCCGGTCGCCATGGGGCTGCGCAAGCAGCTGGTCGACATCCAGTACGGCCGCACCAACGACCCGCACGACTGGATCCGCAAGGTGTTTTGACCTGCGGCGGTCTCAGGCCGCCGCTTCCCTGACGTCTCCCTGATTGAGCACGGCCAGCACGCGTCCTGCCGGGACGCGTGCACGGGCGCGTGTGCGATGAATTCAACACAAGCGGGAGAAAATCATGGGAGTTTCATTCGATGAGATCGACGGCGTCATCTGGTACGACGGCAGGCTGGTGCCGTGGAAGGATGCCAGCGTCCATCTGCTGACACATGGCCTGCATTATGCGAGCTGCGTGTTCGAGGGCGAGCGCGCCTATGGCGGCAGGGTGTTCAGGAGCACCGCTCATTCCGAGCGGCTGAAGGCGTCGGCCAACATCCTCGATTTCGAGATCCCGTTCTCGGTCGCGGAGATCGACGCAGCCAAACAGCTCGTCATCGACACGAACAATCTGCCGGATGCTTATCTCCGTCCGATCGCCTGGCGCGGCTCGGAAATGATGGGCGTCTCCGCACCGAACAACACCATTCACCTCGCAATCGCCGCTTGGCAATGGCCGAGCTATTTTGATCCCGCCGCGAGGCTGAAGGGGATCCGCATCGATCTCGCCGAATACCGAAGGCCCGATCCGCGCACGATTCCGGCACTCGCCAAGGCCAGCGGCCTCTACATGATCTGCACCATCTCCAGGCACAAGGCCGAGCGCAAAGGCTATGCGGACGCGATGATGCTGGATTGGGAAGGCCGCGTCGCCGAATGCACCGGCGCCAACATCTTCTTCGTCCAGGACGGCAAGCTCCACACGCCGATCGCCGATTGCTTCCTCGCCGGCATCACCCGCGCCACCGTCATCGATCTCGCTGGGCGACGCGGCATCGAGGTGATCGAGCGGCGGATCATGCCGGAGGAACTCGACGGTTTTGCCGAATGCTTCATCACCGGCACCGCCGCCGAGGTGACACCGGTCTCCGAGATCGCGGAGTGGAAGTTTACGCCCGGCGCAATCTCCGAGCAGTTGATGCGGGACTATGCGGCCGAGGTGCAGCCCAAGGACAAGCGGGAAGCGGCGTAAGGGTTTCTGCGCCAGCCGCATTCTCCGTCATGCCCGGGCTTGTCCCGGGCATTCACGTCTAAGGTGCAGCATTGCGGCGGCGCGTGGATGGCCGGCACAAGCCCGGCCATGACAAGTTCGGCGGATACGCCAGTTGCCGCATCGCGCGTCGGCTGGTAAACGCCGCGCATGGCCGAAAAATCCAAAAAACCCCAGAAACTGAAGGCGCGCCTGCCGCGCGGGCTGGAGGATCGCGATCCCGCCGCGATCAAGGCCACGCGCCAGATGGTCGAGAAGATCCGCGCGGTCTACGAGCTCTATGGCTTCGAGCCGGTGGAGACGCCGGCGATGGAATATACCGACGCGCTCGGAAAATTCCTGCCCGACCAGGACCGCCCGAACGAGGGCGTGTTCTCGTTCCAGGACGACGACGAGCAGTGGATCTCCCTGCGCTACGACCTGACCGCACCGCTCGCGCGTTACGTCGCCGAGAATTTCGACACGCTGCCAAAACCCTATCGCAGCTACCGCGCCGGCTACGTCTTCCGCAACGAGAAGCCCGGCCCTGGCCGCTTCCGCCAGTTCATGCAGTTCGACGCCGACACGGTCGGCTCGGCGACGCCAGCGGCGGACGCCGAGATCTGCATGATGGCCGCGGACACGATGGAAGCGCTCGGCATTGCGCGCGGCTCCTACGTCGTGAAGGTGAACAACCGGAAAGTTCTCGATGGTGTGCGCGATGCTCTCGGCATCGCCGACGACGTCCAGTGGCTCACGGTCATGCGCGCGATCGACAAGCTCGACAGGCTTGGTCTTGCTGGTGTGCGACAACTCCTCGGCGAGGGGCGCAAGGATGAGTCCGGCGACTTCACCAAGGGCGCAGGACTGAAAGAGGACGACATCGCGCTCGTCATCTCCGCAATCGAGCAGAATAACGCGCCGCTTGATTCGCGACTGGCGGCCAGTGCCATCGGGCAGCAGGGACGCGACGAACTCGACCAGATCGGCAAGCTCGTCGCAGCGGCCGGCTACGGCGAAGATCGCATCAAGATCGATCCCTCCGTCGTGCGCGGCCTCGAATACTACACTGGCCCCGTCTACGAGGTCGAACTCCTGCTCGACACCAAGGACGAGAAGGGCCGCCCGGTTCGCTTCGGCTCGGTCGGTGGCGGCGGACGCTATGACGGTCTCGTCTCGCGCTTTCGTGGCGAGCCGGTGCCGGCGACAGGTTTTTCGATCGGCGTGTCGCGGCTTCAGGCCGCGCTGGCGCTGCTCGGCAAGCTCGACACGCGGCCCGAATTCGGCCCCGTCGTCGTCACCGTGTTCGATCGCGACCGCGTCGCCGACTATCAGAAAATGGTCAGCGCCTTGCGCACCGCGGACATCCGCGCCGAGCTCTATCTCGGCAATCCGAAGAACATGGGCAACCAGCTCAAATATGCCGACCGTCGCAATTCGCCTTGCGTGATCATCCAGGGCTCGGATGAGAAGGCGCGTGGCGAGGTGCAAATCAAGGATCTGATCGAAGGCGCCAAGGCCGCGGCCGCGATCGCCTCCAACCAGGAATGGCGCGAAACGCGCCCGGCGCAGTTCTCGTGCAGCGAGGCTGACCTCGCCGCGAAGGTGCGCGAGGTGCTGGCGCGCCATGACGTGAGCTGGGGTTAGCTATTCGCGATAGCCGTCATGCCCGGGCTTGTCCCGGGCATCTGCGTCCTGTTTGATGCGCACGACCATGAATGACCGGGATGTGCCCGGTCATAGCGAAAGCTGCAGGGAGAAGACGATGCCTGAGATCACCGTCAGCATGGCCGAAGGCCGCACCGACGAACAAAAGGCCGGCATGATGCGCGACATCACGCAGGCGCTGGTGAAGAATCTCGGCGTCGATGCGGAAGCTGTCGTCATCCAGATCAACGAGGCGCCGCTTCGCCACAAGATGAAGGGCGGCAAGACCTTCGTGGAGCGCGCGGCCGCGGCGAAGAAATAGTCGCAGCCGTAGCAGCAATCACAACCGTCGTCCCGGCGAAAGCCAGGACCCATAACCACCGAGAGTGGTTGTGGGCGCAAGCTGTGAATTGCCAGCCTTCGCAAGACTCGATCCTGTGATTATGGGTCCCGGATCTGCGCTTCGCTTGTCCGGGACGACAGCGAAGCAGGTTGATCCATGGACGCACGCGACTTCATCAAGATCGGCATGAGCGCGGAGCGCACGCTGGTGGTGCCCGCGGAGCGCACGGTCGGGCATTTCGTGCCCGGCATGCCGATGGTCTATGCGACGCCAATGATGATCCTGGAGATGGAGATGACCGCGGGCGATGCCATCCGCGACGCGCTTCAGCCGGGCTGGGTCACAGTCGGCACGGAGGTCGACATCCGTCATCTCGCGGCTAGCCTCGTCGGCGCGACGGTGCGGACCACCGCGAAGGTGATCACGGTCGAGCGCCGGGTGATCCGCTTCGAGGTCCAGGCGTTCGAGGGTGCGCGCAAGCTCGGCGAAGGCCGCCACGCCCGCGGCCTCGTCAATGTCGAGACGTTCAACAAGCGGTTGGGCGGGTAGGTGCAGGCTTTTGGATCCGCTTGCTCTGACCTTATCCTGAGGAGCTTGCGGAGCAAGCGTCTCGAAGGATGGCCGCGGGCATGACCGGGGCCTTCATGGTTCGAGACGGCGCTTCGCGCCTCCTCACCATGAGGGACAGGCTATTTCGCCAGTTCCTTCGATCGCTTCGTCGCCGCGGCTATCGCGCGGATCATCAGCTCGCGCAGGCCGGGCGCGCCCATCAGCACTTCGAGTGCCGCGGCGGTGGTGCCGCCGGGCGAGGTGACGTTCTGACGTAGCGTGCTCGAGGCAAGCTCCGAGCGGTGCAACAGCTCGCCCGCGCCTGCGACGGTCTCGCGCGCGAGTTTGGTTGCGAGCGCTTCCGGCAGGCCTGCCTCCACGCCGGCGCGCGCGAGCTCTTCGGCGAGCAGGAAGACGTAAGCAGGGCCGGAGCCGGAGACGGCCGTGACCGCGTCCATCAAGCCTTCGTCCTCGACCCATTCGACCGACCCGGTGGCACGGAGCAGCGCGTCGGCCACCGCACGCTGCTTGTCGCTGACATTGTTCGCGGCCACGGCGACCGTGATGCCGCGGCCGATCGCGGCCGGCGTGTTCGGCATCGCGCGCACGACGGCACCGCCGCAGACCTCTTGCAGCGAGGCAATCGTGGTTCCCGCCATGATCGAGACCACCGAGGTGCCCAAAGAAACATATGGCCTCAGCTTCGCGCCGGCCTCGCGGAAGGATTGCGGCTTCACGGCGACGACGAGCGTCTCGACGCTGCCGGCGGCCTTCGCATCCGGATTGAGCGCGACGCCTTTCGCGGCAAGCGCGCTGATCTCCGGCGACAGGTGCGGCTCGATCACCGCGACGTGGCCAGGATCGAGGCCTTGCGCCAGCCAGCCGGTCAGCATCGCGCCGCCCATCTTGCCCGCGCCGGCGAGGAGAATGGTGCCGGTGATGTCCTTCAAGGTGCTGTCATTCGCCATCGCTGCCCGCTACCCACTCGATGTCGTCCTGGCGAAAGCCAGGACCCCCGCGCGAGCGCCTGCGCTCGTCGCGTAACCACAAGAGGTTCTAGTGGATGGAGGTGTCGGCAACAAGCGGCGTGCCACGAGCGAAATCACGCGGTATGGGTCCCGGATCCGCGCTTCGCTTGTCCGGGACGACGATGAGGAGGGAGCCGCGGCTCCCTCACCGCATCGGAGAGGAAGTTACGCCTCGCCCGCCGTGTCGAACATCGCGGCGTCCATCGCCTCCGTGGTCGATTTGCCCGCCCACACCACGAACTGGAACGCAGGGAAATAACGCTCGCAGCCGTGGATGGCGCCGGCGAGCATGGCCTCGCATTGCGCGGTCGATGCGGTCAGCCCGCCCGGCAACATCAGCGCCTGGCGGTGCATGATCATGCCGGTGTGGGTCCACAGATCGAAGTGTCCGACCCACAATTGCTCGTTGATGGCGGCGACCAGCCGCTGCACCTCGGAGCGGCGCGCAACCGGAATCTTCATGTCGAACGCGCAGGCCAGATGCAGCGCCTCGATCTCGCCCATCCAGGTGAAGGAGAGCTGATAGTCGGTCCACTGTCCCTTCGAGACGATGGTGATCTCGTCGTCGCCGGAACGTTCGAACGCCCAGTTGTTGCTTGCGGCGATGTCCTCCACCACCGAGAGCGGGTGGCTGCGGGAATCGATATTACTTTCGAGCAGGGACATGCCGTCTCGACCTCTTGCCTTATTGTTATCTTGATACGCACGCGGTTGGTCCGGCGCGCGCTCCCTTAACGTCGCTAACGGCGATCCCCTCGGATCGCGCGGGCCTGTCGGGGATCAACTGATGTGATTTGCGGAATCTGCGCAACTCCGTCGCGAGTCCGTCCACAAGGTCCAACAGGCTCGTCCACAGCTCATCTCGGTCACAATTATTAATTTGAGAACAAATCGGAATCGGATGGAGCCACTGGCGCGGCAATCGTTAATGCGGTCCCAAAATTCCGTTTCATGGGATGCCGGACCGCCCCGGCGGCATGGGACTATGCCTTTTCCCCATAGGGAACGCGCTTGCCGCAGCCGCCCGCCGGCGTCATATTTCATTCAGGTCGTTCATTCCGAACGGCCGATGTTCTCAGGGCGGGGTGAAAGTCCCCACCGGCGGTAAGGGCCGAAAGGCCCAAGCCCGCGAGCGCCTTCCTCCGCAAAGGGGAAGGGTCAGCAGATTCGGTGCAACTCCGAAGCCGACGGTTAAAGTCCGGATGAAAGAGAACGGTCGGTGGCGGTCCGCATCGCGAGGATGCGGCCGCTTGTCGTTCCGTATGCCCTGATTCTGGTCCTTAAGAAGGAAAGCCATGAATCAGATGTTGCAAGACCCGCAAGTCGAAGCATCCCAGCTTCAACCCTCCCAAGAAACCCAGCCTCCACCGGTTCCACCCGAGCCGCCGACGCACGAGCATCCCCGCTTCGCAAAGCCGCAGCGGGTCGCCTTCGTCGAGGCCTGCTGGCATCACGATGTCGTGCAGGAGGCGCGCTTTGCTTTCCTGAAGGAGGCCGAGGCGCGGCATCTCACCCATGTCGACGTGTTTCAGGTGCCGGGCTCGTTCGAGATCCCGCTGCACGCGCAGATCCTCGCCAAGACGCGGCGCTACACCGCGATCGTCGCGGCCGGCCTCGTCGTCGATGGCGGCATCTACCGCCACGAGTTCGTCGCCGACACCGTGATCAAGGCGTTGATGGACGTGCAGCTGCGCACGGAGGTGCCGGTGTTCTCCGCGGTGCTGACGCCGCAACAATTCCACGAGACCGAGGTGCACTACGACTTTTTCCGCAAGCACTTTGCGATCAAGGGAGTGGAGGTTGCCGAGGCCTGCGCCAACACGCTGCACGGTCTGGAGCGGCTGCGCGGCCAGGTCGCGGCGGGGATCGTATAACCTTCGTCTCACGGGCCGCCGATTGTCATTCCCGCCGCCGCGTTGATAAACTCGGCGGCGGGAGGAGGCGGTCCGTGGAGACGGACCGGCCGGCAAGATCATGTTCGAAGGACACGATCCCTATCTGGTCGCGCTCTCGGTAGCGATCGCGAGCCTGGGCGGCTATACCGGCTTTGCGCTTGCGGCGCGCATCCGCAACACCCCGGGCGTCAGCAACCGCGTGCTGCTCGCGGGTGCGGCGACATTTCTGGCCGTCGGCATCTGGACCATGCACTTCGTCGGCATGCTGGCAGCGCCGCTGCCGCCGGACACCGTCTATCTCGTGCTGCCCACCATCATCTCGTTCCTGATCTGCGCGCTGGTGGTCGGCATCTCGCTGTTCTTCGTGTCGATCGGCGAGCCATCGCTGAAGCGGGTGGTGTCCTCGGCCGTGCTGCTCGGCGTCGGCATCAGCAGCATGCATTATGTCGGCATCCATGGGCTTTCCGGGCCGTTCACCATCGCGCATGACGAACCAATCGTGCTGCTCTCGGTCGTGGTTGCGATCGGCACCGCCTATGGCGGCTTGCGCGCCTTCCTCGCGCAGCAGGAGGGCTTTCGCCTGATCGTGAGCGCGATCGCCTTCGGCGTCGCGGTGTCCGGGATGCATTACACCGCGATGCACGGCATGCATTTCATGCCGCTCACCGGTGAAGCGCATCAGCATCTCGGCGGCAGCCTTGCGGCATCGCAACAAATTCTCTCCATCGTGGTGGCCGTGCTGTGCTTCGTGATCGCGGCCGGCTTCCTGCTTTCGCTGGTGCCGGATCCGCGCCGGCAGACCCTGGTGCCGGCGATGGCCGGCGATCCCGTTGCGCCGGCAGTCGCGTTCGCGGCCGAGCCGGCTTCTGTTGCCGCGCCACTGCGGCCGGTGTCGGCGCCGCTCGGTGGCCTCGGCCAGCCGCCGCGCGCGGCACCCGTCCCGCGGCTGCCCGTCGAAGGCGCCGACGGCACGCATTTCATCGATACCGCCGATGTCCGCAGTGTCCGCGCCGACGCACACTATACGCGGGTGCATGATGGCACCCGCGAGCGGATGTGCCCGTGGTCGATCTCGGAGGCCGAGGCGCAGCTCGATCCGAGCCTGTTTCTCAGGGTGCACCGCAGCCACATCGTCTGCATCCCCCACGTCGCCCTCGTCCGCAGGGAGGGCGATGGTGCCGTGCTTGAGCTCGACGGCCCGTCCCCGCACCGCGTGCCGGTGAGCCGCGCCAAGATCGCCGAGGTGAAGGCGAGGTTGGGGCTGGCGACGCGGCGAAACGCGTAGCGCTGTCTCACTCCCTCTCCCCGTTGTTGCGTGCAGGGTGAAGAGGGTCGCGCAAGCTGACGCAATTCGTGCGTTCCAGTCCGCATTTCGTGCGAAAATCCACTCTTTGTGCCCCAACCATTGCGGCTCGCTCCGCCCAGGGAGACGGTCCCGCCCAACGTCCGCGCCACCGCGCGCAAGGACGATTGGGAGGAGACGATGATCCCCGGCGCATTCAGCTATCACCGGCCGGCAAGTGTTGCCGACGCCGTCAAACTGTTGTCCGACCTCGGCGAGGACGCGCGGCCGCTGGCCGGCGGGCACAGCCTGGTGCCGATGATGAAGCTTCGGCTGGCGAGCCCCACTCATCTGGTCGACCTCCACGGCATCGCCGGTCTCAAGGGCATCCGCCGCGACGGCAATAACCTCGTCATCGGCGCGATGACCACCCAGCATGATCTGCTCGCCTCCGAGGATGTCGCAAGATCAGTGCCGATCCTCCATGAGGCCGCGCTCTTGATCGCCGATCCGCAGGTGCGCTACCGCGGCACGATCGGCGGCAATGTCGCCAATGGCGATCCCGGCAACGACATGCCGGCGCTGATGCTGACGCTGGGCGCGACCTATCGCCTCGAAGGCGCGCATGGCGCCCGCGAGGTGAAGGCGACCGATTTCTACCAGGGCGCCTATTTCACCGCGCTCGAGCCCGGCGAGATCCTCACCGCGGTATCGGTCCCCGTGCTGGCGGACGGCCATGGCTATGGCTATGAAAAGCTCAAGCGCAAGGTCGGCGATTACGCGACCGCCGCCGCAGCCGCCGTGCTGACCATGGCGGGCGGCAAGGTCGCGACCTGCGCGATCGGCCTCACCAATGTCCACGAGACGCCGTTGCTCGCGGCTGACGCCGCGAAAGCCGTGATCGGCACGAGCCTCGATGCGGCTGCGCTGAGAAACGCTGCCGCTGCGGCGCAAGCGATCATGTCGCCGGCGGCGGACGCCCGCGGACCTGTCGAATATCGCAAGCATGTCGGCGGCATCATGGTGGCGCGGGCGCTGCAACGCGCCGCAAGCCGCGCGCGCTAGGGGAGGGACGAATGGCAAAAACGCATGTGACCATGAAGGTGAATGGCGCTGAGGTCGAAGGCCTCGTCGAGCCGCGAACGCTGCTGGTGCATTTCATCCGCGAGAATCTGGCGATGACCGGCACCCATATCGGTTGCGAGACCACCCATTGCGGCGCCTGCACCGTCGATATCGACGGCATGTCGGTGAAGTCCTGCACCATGTTCGCGGTCCAGGCCGATGGCAGCGACATCACGACCGTCGAGGGCATGGCCAATGCCGATGGCTCGCTGTCGGCCTTGCAGGAAGGTTTCCGCATGATGCACGGCCTGCAATGCGGCTTCTGCACGCCCGGCATGATCATGCGGGCGCACCGCTTGCTGAAGGAGAATCCCTCGCCATCCGAAGAGGAAATCCGGATGGGCATTTCCGGCAACATCTGCCGCTGCACCGGCTACCAGAACATCGTCAGGGCGATCCAATACGCCGCTGCCAAGCTCAACGGCATCGAATTCAAGGAGGCCGCGGAATGAACGACTTAACTCCCACGCGGGAACAACGCACGGCCGCACTCGAAGGCATGGGCTGCAAGCGCAAGCGCGTCGAGGACATCCGCTTCACCCAAGGTAAGGGCAATTACGTCGACGACGTCAAGCTGCCGGGCATGCTGCATGGCGACTTCGTTCGCTCGCCGCATGCGCATGCGCGCGTCAAGAAAATCGACGACAGCGAGGCGCTGAAAGTCCCCGGCGTGCTCGCGGTGATCACCGCCGAAACGCTGAAGACGGTGAACCTCGCCTGGATGCCGACGCTTGCCGGCGACGTGCAGATGGTGCTGGCCGACGGCAAGGTGCTGTTCCAGAACCAGGAGGTCGCCTTCGTGGTTGCGACCGACCGTTATGCCGCCGACGACGGCGTCAACAAGGTCGTCGTCGAATACGAGCCGTTGCCGCCGTTGGTCGATCCCTTCAAGTCGATGGCGCCTGATGCGCCGGTGCTGCGCGAGGATCTCGCCGGCAAGACCACGGGCGCGCACGGCCCGCGCAAGCACCACAACCACATCTTCGAATGGACGGTCGGAGACAAGGATCTGACTGACGCGGCCTTCAGGAAGGCCGAGGTGACGATCAAGGAGATGATCTCCTATCACCGCACCCACCCGTCGCCTCTCGAGACCTGCCAGTGTGTCTGCTCATTTGACAAGATCAAGGGCGAGCTGACGATCTGGGGCACCTTCCAGGCCCCGCACGTGATCCGCACGGTGGTGTCGCTGATCGCGAAATTGCCGGAGCAGAAGATCCATGTGATCTCGCCCGATATCGGCGGTGGCTTCGGCAACAAGGTCGGCGCCTATCCCGGCTACATCTGCGCAGCCGTCGCCTCCATCGTCACCGGCAAGCCGGTGAAATGGGTCGAGGATCGCATCGAAAACCTGACTGCGACCTCGTTCGCACGCGACTATCATATGACCACCGAAATCGCCGCGAACAAGGATGGCAAGGTCACCGGTCTTCGCGTCCACGTGCTCGCCGATCACGGCGCGTTCGACGCCTGCGCCGACCCGTCGAAATGGCCGGCCGGCTTCTTCAACATCGTCACCGGCTCCTACGACTTCCCGACGGCGCATCTCGCCGTCGACGGCGTCTACACCAACAAGGCGCCGGGCGGCGTCGCCTATCGCTGCTCGTTCCGCGTCACGGAGGCGGCTTACTGCATCGAGCGCGCCATGGATATCCTGGCGCAGAAGCTCGGCATGGATCCGGCCGAGCTGCGGCTGAAGAACTTTATCAAGCCGGAGCAGTTTCCCTATCACTCGGCGCTGGGCTGGGAATACGATTCCGGCGACTACCACACCGCCATGCGCAAGATGATGGAGACGACCGACTACGTTGCGCTCCGCAAGGAGCAGGCGGACAAGCGCGCAGCCTTCAAGCGCGGCGAGACCCGCGAGATCATGGGCTTGGGGGTCTCCTTCTTCACCGAGATCGTCGGTGCCGGTCCGTCGAAGAATTGCGACATCCTCGGCATCGCCATGTTCGACTCCTGCGAGATCCGCATGCATCCGACCGGTGCGGGCATCGCGCGCATGGGCACGAAGAGCCAGGGCCAGGGCCACGAGACCACCTGGGCGCAGATTATCGCGACCGAGATCGGCATTCCCGCCGACAACATTCAGGTCGAGGAGGGCAACACCGACACCGCGCCTTACGGGCTCGGCACTTACGGCTCGCGCTCGACGCCGGTCGCGGGCGCCGCGATCGCGATGGCTGCGCGAAAAATCAAGGCCAAGGCGCAGATGATCGCAGCCTATAAGCTCGAGGTCCATGAGGACGACCTCGAATGGGACATCGACGGTTTCCGCGTGAAGGGCCTGCCGGAAAGGTTCATGTCGATGAAAGACATTTGTTGGGCGGCGTACAACTCCGTGCCGCCGGGTATGGAACCGGGGCTCGAGGCGGTCAGCTACTACGACCCGCCCAACATGACCTATCCGTTCGGCGCCTATCTCTGCGTGATGGACATCGACGTCGATACCGGCGTGTACAAGATTCGGCGCTTCTATGCGCTCGACGATTGCGGCACCCGCATCAACCCGATGATCATCGAGGGCCAGGTGCATGGCGGCCTCACCGAGGCCTTCGCGATCGCGATGGGCCAGGAGATCCGCTATGACGACACCGGCAATGTCGTTACCGGCTCGTTCATGGACTTTTTCATGCCGACCGCGGTCGAGACCCCACATTGGGAGACCGACTTCACCGTTACCCCGTCGCCGCATCACCCCATAGGCGCCAAGGGCGTCGGCGAGAGCCCGAATGTCGGCGGCGTGCCGGCCTTCTCCAATGCCGTCAATGATGCGTTCTCGTTTCTGGGGTCAACGCACATCCAGATGCCGCACGACTACTGGCGCAACTGGAAGGCGGCGAAGCAGCTCGGGGCGGTCGCGTAGCGATGAAAGGCCGTGACGAGATCGCGCAAGCGCTGGCCGCGTCGGGCTACATCGCCGACGCGGAGCTCGCGACTGCGATCTCGTTGATGCAATTGTTGCGGCGTCCGCTGCTGCTGGAAGGCGAGGCGGGCGTCGGCAAGACGGAGGTGGCGAAGGCGCTCGCCAAGGTGCATGCGACGGAGCTGATCCGTCTGCAATGCTATGAGGGTCTCGATCAGTCCTCCGCGCTCTACGAATGGAACTACCAGCGCCAATTGCTGGCAATCCAGGCGCATCGCGGCACCGACAGCATCGAGGACCAGATCTTCTCGGAAAAATACCTGCTGGAACGCCCGCTGCTCGGCGCGATCCGCCGCGCGCAGGCGCCGGTGCTGCTGATCGACGAGATCGACCGCGCCGACGACGAGTTCGAGGCATTTTTGCTGGAGCTGTTGTCCGACTTCCAGGTTTCGATCCCCGAGCTTGGCACGATTCCGGCGATCACCATCCCGCAGGTAGTGCTGACCTCGAACGGCACCCGCGAGCTCTCCGATGCGCTGCGCCGGCGCTGCCTCTATCACTATGTCGACTATCCCGACGTAGATCGTGAGACCCGCATCATCCTGGCGCGGATCGCGGGCGCAAGCCCGTCCCTGTCGCTCCAGATCGCGCGCATGGTCGAGGGCGTCCGCAAGGAAGAATTGCGGAAAGTACCTGGTGT
>NZ_JBANBK010000136.1:0-14064 GCF_053572325.1 Bradyrhizobium sp. UFLA05-112
CGAACAAGGAGATGATCTGAAATGATCTAACAACCACTCATCCTTGACCAAGCCCATACAAGTATTCCAGAGGCGGTAGTGATTCTATCGAGAGGTCGCGGCGTACTGGATTCCCCGCCTTCGCGGGGAATGACAGTGGAAGTTGAGGCAAGTGGAGTGCCTCAAATCTCTCTCCTCTCACGTCAGCACCTTCACCCCGCCGAACGACGTCACGCGACCCTGGCGCAGCATGACGATCTGGGTGGCGAGCTGGCGCAGCTCGGCGGCGTCGTGGCTGACATAGACCATGGGGACGTTGGCCTCGTCGCGCAGCCGCACCAGATAGGGCAGAATCTCGAGCTTACGGCTCTCGTCGAGCGCGCCCAAGGGTTCGTCGAGCAGCAGCAGTCGCGGCTTCGACAATAGCGCGCGTCCGAGCGCGACGCGCTGGCGCTCGCCGCCGGAGAGCTTTCCGGGCCGGCGATCGAGCAGGGCGCCGATGTCGAGCAGATCGACGATGCGCTTCTGTTGCGCAGGATCATGCGCCAGCCGGTTCATCCGCCGGCCATAGTCGAGGTTCTGTGCGACGTTCAGATGCGGAAACAGCCGCGCGTCCTGGAAGACATAGCCGATGCGCCGGCGATAGGCCGGCACGTGGATGCTGGCGGCGGTGTCGTCGACGGTCTCGCCGTCGATGACGATCGTGCCGCGATCGGGCCGCAGCAGGCCGGCGATCATGTTGACGAGCGTGGTCTTGCCGGAACCCGATGCGCCGAACAGGCCGGTCACGCGGCCTTCGCTGGCGAAGGAGGCTTGAAGCGAGAACTCGCCGAGCAGCTTTTCGACGTCGACGCGCAGCATGGTCAGTTCCCGTGCAGCCGTGCGGTCGCGCGCCGCGCGAACCATTCGGCCGCGATTAGCGCACCGAGCGCGAGCACGATCGAGATGATCACCAGCCGTCCCGCTGCAGCGTCGCCGTCCGGCGTCTGGATCAGCGAATAGATGGCTGAGGAGATCGTCTGGGTCTCGCCGGGAATGTTGGAGACGAAAGTGATGGTCGCGCCGAACTCGCCGATAGCCTTGGCAAAGCCGAGCACCATGCCGGCAAGGACACCAGGCAAAGCAAGAGGCAGCGTGACCGTCAAAAACACCTTGAGGGGTGCAGCACCCAGTGTCTCCGCGGCCTGCTCGAGCCTGCGGTCGATCGCCTCGATCGAGAGCCGGATCGGTCGCACCAGCAGCGGAAACGACATGATACCGCAGGCGAGCGCGGCGCCGGTCCAGCGAAACGCGAAGACGATGCCGAGATAATCCGCCAAAAAGCCGCCGACGAGACCGCGCCGGCCAAACGTCAGCAACAGCAGATAGCCGGTGACGACCGGTGGCAGCACCAGCGGCAGATGCACCAGCGCGTCGAGCAGCGATTTGCCCCAGAAATCACGCCGCGCGAGCAGCCAAGCCAGCGCGATGCCGAACGGCGTCGCCACCAACGTCGCGATGACCGCGACCCGCAAGGAAAGCAGGATCGCGGTCCATTCGGCCGATGTGATCGCGGACATCAAGTCGCAAGCATCAAGTTTGCAAGCATTAGGTTGTGGGGCTGATCAGGAACTTGAAGCCATACTTTTCGAGGATCGTCTTGGCCGTCGTCGAGCGCAGGAAGGCGAGATAGTCGCTAGTTTCGCCCTTCGCGGTCGTGGTCGCGGCGACCGGATAGATGATCGCGGGATGCGATTCGGCCGGGAAGGTGCCGACGATCTTGACGCCCGGTTCGACCTTGGCGTCGGTCGAATAGACAATGCCGAGCGCGGCTTCGCCGCGCGCAACAAGCGTCAACGCGGCACGCACGCTCTCGGCCATGGCGAATTTCGGCTCGGCGGCCTGCCATGCACCGAGCTTCTCCAGCGCGGCCTTGGCGTATTTGCCGACCGGCACGGACTTCACGTCGCCGGTCGCGATCTTGCCGTCGCCGGCGAGCTTGGCGAGGTCAAAGCCCTGGGCGATCGTGACGTTGTCGATTTTCGAATCCTTGGGCGCGATCAGAACGATGCTGTTGCCGAGCAGGTTGACGCGGGTCGGCTCGTTGATGGTCTTCTTGGAAATCGCGTAGTCCATCCAGTCGGTATCGGCGGAGACGAACACGTCGGCCGGCGCGCCCTGCTCGATCTGTTTTGCCAATACCGAGCTCGCGGCATAGCTGACCGAAAACTTGACGCCGGTCTTGGCGGTGTAGGCCGCGTCGATCTCGTCGAGCGCGTTCTTCATCGAGGCGGCGGCGAAGACGGTGATCGTCTTGTCCTCGGCGGCCGCTGGCGAGAGGGCCGCACCAAGGAAGATCACGAAGGCGGTGAAAAGTCCGGCAAATCGAAACATGAATAGCGCTCCGTGCTAGGTCGCGCGCAAAAACGCACGCGCAGATCTGGCGTGAGATGGGTTGGGCGCGACCGACGGAAGCGCTGTTCCGCTAGTCCCCGCAACGGCTTACGGCCGGCAGGGATATCGCACTGCAAACATAGCAGGCTGGGGCCTACGGTAAAGGCGACCGTTTGTCTAACGATGATGCCTATTCCGCGGGCAGGATCGCGATCGAGACCGAATTCTCTTTCGCACCGCTGACCTGGAGCACAAAAGGCTTGGCCGAAAGCTCGTATTTCATGGTCTTGCGAATGCCGTCACAGTCGGTCGCGCCGCTGAAGGCGACGGGCTTGAGGAAATGCCCGTCCTGGACCACGTCGACCCAGGCCCCTGCCGACAGGCTGATGGTGTAGACGCCGGCTTTGGGTGCCGCCTTGAAGCTGGCAAAGCCGGCAAAAGTGCCGTCCTTCGGAGCGCGCTCCGGCGGAGAGGGCAGTTTGGCGTCGGCAGGCGCGACCAGCGTCAGTGCGATGGCCGATGCCGGCACGGCCGCCTGCTCGCTGCCCGAGGAGAGCTTCGCGCGGTCCGGTGCGGTGAGCGCGGCACGTTCCCGCTCGATCGGCCATTTGAACTTGTCGCAGCCGCTCGGCTCTTCGGCCGCAAGGGCGGAGGTCGTGCTGACGAAGAGCACGGCAAGGAGGGTGAGGGCGCGCATGTCAAATCTCATCGTTGGCGGCGCGGTGGTGCCGCCCGCGTGTAGTCAGGTTTGCTGTCGAAGAACGGGACGCGCATCCCGAGATGTCGCGTGCTTACGGCACAGCGGCGGGCCGATCCTAGCGCATTCGTGTGGTACGAGCCAACCATCCGTGTCGTCCTGGACAAGCGAGCGGAGCGAGCGCAGATCCAGGACCCTGGCTTTCGTCAGGACGACGATTGAGTGTGAGGCGGCAGCGTGCAAGCCGATGCTACGGCTTCGCGTCCGGTGCGCGCAGCACGGCTTTGCAGGCTGCGGGCATTTGCGCGAGCGTCATCGGCGGTTTCGGCTTGGGTGGCTCCGGCGGTGGCTTCGGATGCAGCACGCCATCGCTGAACCAGTAGGCGAGATCGGACGACTTGCAGCCTTCGTCCTCGGATTGCGACGGCTGGCCCTGGCATTCGCTGGCGCCGGGCGGGCAGCGCATGCGGATGTGGAAGTGATAGTCGTGCCCCCACCAGGGGCGGATCTTCGACAACCACGAGCGATCGCCCTTGGCCTCGCGGCAGAGCGCCTTCTTGATCGCGGGGTTGACGAAGATGCGCTGCACCGCCGGCTCCTGCGCCGCGTCGCGCAGCACCAGCACGTGGCCGGGCGTGAACACTTTTGGATCGATGTCGAGCCGGTCCTCGCGCACCATCATCACCGCGGACATCTCCTCGCGCTCCTCGCGCGAGAGGCGATGGTCCGGCATCGGCGTCAGCCAGATGTCGGCATCGAGCCCGATCTGGTGGCTGGCATGGCCCGACAGCGCTGGTCCCCCGCGCGGCTGGCCGATATCGCCGACCAGAATGCCCGGCCAGCCGGCATCCTTGTGCGCCTTGGCCGCGAGGCGCTTGATTAGCGCGATCATGTCGGGGTGGCCAAAATTGCGATTGCGCGACAGCCGCATCACCTGCCAGTTGTCGCCGTTGAGCGGCATCTGCGCCGCGCCGCCGATGCAGCCCTTGACGTAGGAGCCGATGACATGCGCCGGCCCCGACGAAGGCAGCAGCTTTCGCGCGAACAGCTCCTTCGCGCCGATCTTGGGATCGTTGGGATTGGCGAGCGGCGGCAGCGGTTTTGGGTTAACGCTGCCCTTGTCCTGGGCCAGCGCGCCGCCGGCATTCAGGAGAACAAGCAAAAGCAGGAGGGAGGCGAAGCGGCAGGGACTCATGCTGACATCCCTTATAACCCAACGCCGCCTCAGGGTTAAGAACCAGGCTTTCGAGCGGGCACGAACTCACAGTGTCTTTACAGAGGTGCGCGAGAGACCGCGCGACGGTCTGCAAGACGTCAGATTACTTCACCCAGGATGAGAACGATGCTGACGACAGGAATGGGAATCTCAATGGACACGCGCCGCTGTTACGGCGATGGCCGTTGTTTGTCGTAGGTCCCGCCGCAAAGGTTCACGGTCGAAGGTCCGCTTGCGGTGGTGAAAGCTGCTGCGAGTGGCTTCCACAACGAACTTGATCGGGACATGCGCGACTAATCGCATGACCGGATCAAGGGAGCCAGAAAATGAAGGGCAGTGCATCTTGGATCAAGCCATCTTGGATCGGCCTGCTCGTTGCCTGCAATATCGGCGTCTGCGATGAGGCGTCCGCCGCGCAGCCGGCAGCCCCGCCCGCGGGCTACAGGATCGAAGAAAAATACACCAAGGCATCGCCGGATGGCGCGACAACGATCGAGCAATACCTGAACAAGGATACGGACGACTGGAAATGGCAGTTCTGGGCGCGCCGGCAGGGCGCATTCACACTTCTTGATGCGGAGCCGGCCGGCTATCCGGCGGATTTTCTCTTCACCAACGATGTGAATTGGATCGTTCGCTTACAAAAGACCGGCTCGGGTGAGTCGATGCTCTATCTGTACCGCCTTGCTCCGGATGGTTACGTTTCCGCGGGCAAGAAGCCGCTCGGCGATCAGGCGTGGGACTATCTGAAGACGCGTCCCGACTGGCGAAAGATCAAGAAGGCGCCGGAATATCATATGTCGGCGAATCTGGTGAGGGGGCTTGAAG
Source organism: Bradyrhizobium sp. UFLA05-112 (assembly GCF_053572325.1). Classification (NCBI taxonomy): domain Bacteria; kingdom Pseudomonadati; phylum Pseudomonadota; class Alphaproteobacteria; order Hyphomicrobiales; family Nitrobacteraceae; genus Bradyrhizobium; species Bradyrhizobium sp. UFLA05-112. The sequence goes on from NZ_JBANBK010000136.1 coordinate 5,094, forward strand.
AGAACTATCGCTGGCTCGGCGCCGATTGGCCGGCGAACCGCTATATCCTGATCAGTCTGTCGGGGGATGCCGACGTCAAGGGCCGCAAGCCCACGCAGACCGGCGTGGTGAACAGCTGGAGCTGCAGATATGATCTCGAGACCGGCAAGTTCGACGTGCCGGCAGTTTTGTCCGACCACAATGCGAAAGCCGTCGTGCCGAAGTCGCCGGGTGCTGATTAGATTCTTTCCGGGAAAACTCAGCCCCACGGGACGGTGTCCTTTCTTAACGCCGCAATAACCCTATGCTGGATTGATCAATATTCGTGCGATGACGCCCGGAATTGCGGTGCCCTGTATACAAACGGACACATATTCGGAATCAATTCATAGGAAGCGCGCGTTTTTGCGCCAACCCTCCTTCCCATAGCGACCACCACATTCGTCTATCGCGCCGGTCAACGCGCGGTCGCCTTGCAAATGGACAAGAAGTGCAATCGGCGCGATTGCGTCGGCGACGCGCCCGGCGGGTCGCCGCACCCAGGATTACCGTTTTTTCAGACACTTGTCCGACAACTCGCGACTGCCAAGCGCGAGTGGGACGGGCGAAGTTGAGTTTGGGTTCTCGAAAAGCAGGAAAGCGAAAGCGGACGGCGCTCACCAGGGTGGCCGCACGGTCGCGCAAGCCGGCGTCGAAGCGCGCGAGGCCGCATGATCTTCCGGTCGAGACCGATGCGCTCGTGCAGAGCCGTGCGGAAGCGGAAGCTGCGATCGCGGACGCGCGCAAATCGCACGAGCGGCTGCGCCAGGCCATCGACCTGCTGCCGCAAGGTATCGTGTTTCTCGACGCCGAGGGCCGCTACGTCCTCTGGAACAAGAAATACGCCGAGATCTACAACAAGACCGCCGATCTGTTCGCGGAAGGCGCGCGGCTGGAGGATACGCTGCGCATCGGCGTTGCGCGCGGCGACTATCCGGAAGCGATCGGCCATGAGGACGAGTGGATCGCCGAGCGGCTGCAAAAGCTCTATCAACCCGGCGCGCGTCACGAGCAGAAGCTGGCCGACGGCCGCGTCATCATGATCGAGGAGCGCCTGACCGATGACGGCGGCGTCGTTGGTCTGCGCGTCGACATCACCGAACTGAAGCAGCGCGAGGCCTCGTTCCGCCTGCTGTTCGACGGCAATCCCGTGCCCATGATCGTCTGCGCGCTGGACGATGAGCGCATCCTCGGCGTCAACGACGCCGCGGTCGCGCATTACGGCCACAGCCGTGCCGAGTTCGAGAAGCTGACGATTCGCTCGCTCCAGGCCTTCGACAGCGAGCTGCCCTGGACAAGCGGCCGGAGCAGCGAGGAACAGGCCGCGCGCACCTGGAAGCACGTGAAGGCCGACGGCGCGCTGATCGATCTTGCAATCTACTCGCGCCAATTGACCTACGCCGATCGGCCGGCGGTGCTGCTGGCGCTGATGGACATCACCGAACGCAAGCGCGCCGAGGCGCGGCTTGCGTTCATGGCCCAGCATGACGGTCTGACCGGGCTGCCGAACCGCAATCTGCTGCGCCAGCAGATCGACGAGATGCTGCTGCACACGCGCCGCAACACTGAGAAGGTCGCGGTGCTGATGCTGGGGCTCGACAATTTCAAGGCGGTCAACGACACGCTCGGCCACGCGATCGGCGACAAGCTGCTGCGCGGCGTCGCCAAGCGCCTGCGCTCCACCTTGCGCGATGAAGACGCGCTGGCGCGGCTCAATTCGGATGAATTCGTCATCGTCCAGAGCGGCCTCACCCGGCCGGAAGATGCGGTGGGGCTGGCAAAACGCCTGCTGGAGGCCATCGCCGATCCCTATCTGCTCGACGGCCATTCCGTGGTGATCGGCGCCTCCATCGGTATCGCCATGGCGCCCGGCGACGGCGATGATTCCGAGAAGCTTCTCAAGAGCGCCGACATGGCGCTGTCGCGCGCCAAGCTGGATGCGCGCGGCACGTTCGCGTTTTTCGAGGCGGCGCTGCATGCGAAGGCGCAGAGCCGCCGCAAGATCGAGGTGGAGCTGCGCGACGCGATCCAGAACGACGTGCTGCGGCCGTTCTATCAACCGCTGATCGACCTTTCGAGCGGCCGCATCACCGGCTTCGAGGCGCTGGTGCGCTGGCCACATGCCGAGCGCGGCATGGTGTCGCCGGCCGAATTCATTCCGGTCGCCGAGGACACTGGGTTGATCAATCTGCTCGGCGGATTGATGCTGCGCCGGGCCTGCGCGGATGCCGCGACCTGGCCCGACGACGTCCGCGTTGCCGTCAACCTGTCGCCGCTGCAATTCCGCAGCGGCAATCTGCTCTCGATGGTCACCGAGGCGCTGAAGCACTCTGGCTTGCCGCCGCTTCGGCTCGAGCTCGAGATCACCGAGACGCTGCTGCTCGAAAAGAGCGCCCAGGTGCTGGCGACGCTGCATGCCTTGCGCGCGCTGGGCGTGCGGATCTCCATGGACGATTTCGGCACCGGTTATTCGAGTCTCAGCTACTTGCGCAGCTTCCCCTTCGACAAGATCAAGATCGACCAGTCCTTCGTGCGCGATCTCAGCGCCAACCGCGAGTCGCAGGCGATCATCCGCTCGATCGTCAGCCTCGGCAAAGGCCTAGGGGTCACCATCACCGCCGAGGGTGTCGAGACCGAGGTCGAGCTGAGCTGCCTGCGCGCCGAGGGCTGCCATGAGGGGCAGGGTTTCCTGTTCTCCAAGGCCCGCCCCAATGCCGAGATCGTCAGCCTGCTCGCGGCGCAGCGCGGGGTGGACGCGACGGGCGACGAGCACGCTGCGCTGGTGGCCTGATTGAACCTCTGCTTGAGTCTCGGCGTCTGATCATTGAATCGGAATGTCGGGATCGGTCCCCCATGAGCCTCACTACCCCAGTCACGTCTGACGCCCCGCGCTATGCCCGGTGCGCGCGGCGGCTGAAAGCCATCCTGCTCGACTGGATGCTGGCGATGGCCCTGCTGTTCGGCGCGGTGGCGCTGGCGAGCAATTTGCAAAGCGACTTGATTGCCCGCGTCCTTGGCATGGCGGTCGTGCTGATCCTGGTGTTCTATGAACCGGTGCTGGTATCGCGCGCCGGCGGCACGCTCGGGCACTACTGGACCAACCTGCGTGTCGTCGATGATGGCGGCGGCAATCTGACCTTCAGGAAGGCATTCGCGCGCTTCGCCATCAAGAGCCTGCTGAGCTGGTATTCCTTCCTGACCATGATGGCGACGCGCCGCAACCAGGCGGTGCACGATCTCCTGACGCATTCCACCGTCCAGATCCGCGATCTCGCCAAGGCGACGTCATCGCAATTCATCACCGAGCGCCGCGAGCTCGATGACGCCGCGATGCCGTCACGGCTGCGCCGCGCGCTGGTGACGATGGCCTATCTCGTGCTCGGCGGTGTCCTTTATGTGATGGCGCTTGGCGCCCTGCTGCAACAGGGCATGCTTTCGAGCGCCTGCCTTGACCGCGACGTCTGCTCGGGCGGCGACCGCATCGTCAGCTTTGCTGCCGCCACGGTGCTGCTCCTGGCGCTCGCCCTGGTCATCGGCATGGGCTGGCGCGGCCGCCTGCCCGGTGCGCGCAGGGCGTAGCCGAAGGATCGGGTCGCAGGCTCAGCCCGCCGACAGGATCGCCCTTCCGACATCCTCATAATGCGTGTCGCGCGCCTGGATCTGCTGGGCGATCGCGTGGATGTCGCGAAAGCGCCGTTCGAACGGATTGTTGCGGAACACGGCGGTCGCGCCCGCCATGCGATAGGCGATATCGACCACCTTCGCTGATTGTTGGATAGTCCAGGTTGATGCCAGCCGCACGGCTGAGCGATGCGGCTCCTTGAACTCGCCGCTAGCGGTCAGCTCGCGCCACATCGCGCCCGCCGTCGCATAGAGATAGGCGCGCGCCGCGCGCAGATCGCCTTCGGTGCGGCCGATCAGGCCTTGAACGGCTGCATTGTCGCGCATCGCTTTCGCTGCGAGCGACTGGTGTTTGCCGCGCGCCAGCGCGATGGCCGCATCCAGCGTCGCCCGCGCGACGCCGAGCGACACCGCGGCAAAGCCGAGGCTGAAGGTCGAGCCGGTGCCAAGCCTGTAGAGCGGACCGGTTTCGCGTAAAGCAGACGGCACGTCGCGGAATGCCGTGAAACGCTCAGGAATGAAGAGATCGTTGACCTCATAGGAATCGGTGCCGGTGCCGGCGAGCCCGATCGCGTGCCAGACATCATGCAGCGTTGCGCTCGTGACCGGAAACAGGATGGTGCGCACTTCCGGCGAGCCATCGGCATTTGTGCGTGGCGCTCCGTCGGCACCGATGATGCGGACATGCGCGCCCAGCCAGCCTGCCTGCCGCGAGCCCGAGGCAAAATCCCAGCGCGCACTGACGCGGTAGCCGCCATCGGCCGCGCGCGCCGCATGCGCAACCGCACCCCAGGCGAGGATGCCGGGCGGTGTGTTGAAGATCTCGTCCGCCGCGTGGTGATCGAGCGACGCCGCGATCATCGCGCAGACGCCGCACTGCCCGAGGCACCAGGCGGTGGAGGCATCCGCCTTCGCGATCTCCTCCAGCATCTGCATGAAAACTTCAGGCGCAGCCTCGGCGCCGCCAAGGCTCTGCGGCAGCAGCGCGCGATAAAGCCCGTTCTCGATGAGAGCTGCGACGACGGGCTGCGTCAGCCTCCGCTCGCGCTCGATTGCATCCGCCTCGCGCCCGATCAGCGGCGCAAGCGCCCGCGCCCGCTCGACCAGGCCAAATCCAGGTAGTTGGGTCATCCGCGTTTCCTCGCCCATTCTTGTCGTGAGCTGTGAGGACGAGGATGGTGGTCCATCCAGCGGGAAGGATCAAGGTGAGAAGCTCCTCATTCCGGGGCAACGCATCGGTGCCGAGCCGGGCATCTCGCTTACGGGACAGAAACGGACATCACCCGGCCGACGGCCCCGCAGACGTTTCGCAACGCGCAAATTCATGCTGTAGTCACGTTCCCGGTGAGCAATGGTCGGCGCAGTTCGGAGAGGGCGATGCGACGACGCAATTTCCAAAGGAGTCGTCGATCGCCGTCGTCCGCTAAATCAACGAAGGAGGCGACAATGAAAAAACTCACGCTGATTGGTCTTGGTATTTCGGCGTCGATCGTCGTTTTCACGGTTGGCGCCGCGATTTCCGCGCAGGACAAGTACACGGTGCAGGTACCAAACGGGCTCGCGTTTTCCGAGTTTAGAGGATACGAAGACTGGCCGGTGATCGCGATCAGCGAGAACGGAGGCGCGATCGCCGTGATCGTGGGGAATCCGGCAATGATCGGTGCTTACAAGGAAGGCGTGCCCGGCAATGGCAAGGCTTTCCCGGACGGCGCCAAGATGGCGAAGATTCACTGGAACCCGAAAAAACAAGAGGCTTACCCAGGTCAGCCAACGGTGCCGGGCACCCAGCACGACGTTGATTTCATGGTGAAGGACAGCAAGAGGTTCGCGGACAGCGGCGGATGGGGATGGGGCGCGTTCGACTATGACGCGGCGTCCGATACGTTTAGCCCCTCCACAGAGGCGAGCACTCCGCCCCAGGAACATGACGCGAAGTGCGGGTTCGCGTGCCATACGGTTGTGCAGAACCGCGACTATGTCTTCACGGAGTACGGAAAGAGGTGAGTGTTGGGATTGCCTCGGCCAAGAAGTTGATTGGTCCGAACCGGTGCTCGTTCTGGATTGAGGTCGAAGCCTCAGGCAGGGCTGCTTATGGGATGCGGCCCGGTCATTGGCCCCGACGTCTCACTTGCGCTAGAACTCTCACGGCTGGATGATCCTGTCGCGCATCGCAATCATCACAGCCTGCGTGCGGGTTACCGCGCCCAACTTTTTGCAGCAGTTCTTGATGTGCTCCTTCACCGTCCGCTCGGTTATATTCATCGCCTCTGCGATCTGATCGCTCGTCCGGCCGATGGCCGCCAGCGTCAGCACCTCGCGCTCTCGCTCCGATAGGATGATCTGCGGCACATCGGGCGTGCCGCGCAGCCTGAGCACCTGATCGAACGCGTACAACGCCATGAAATGCAGCGCAGGCAGTTCATCCTCTGGCAGCTTGACCTCGTGGCCGCCGAACCATACCTGGCCCAACCGGCCGGCAGGTGAGGCAACCGGGACCACGTATCCATCCTGTAGGCCCCAGTCCCACGCCCGCTGCACCATCTCGACCGTCTTCAATTCAAGCCGCGCGTCATAGGGGGCCTCCTTGACCCATCGATAGGGTCGAGTCGCCGTCCTGGAATATCGGACGGCGGGATCAGCATGAACGTAATCGTTTTCGATATAGTGCTTCACCCAACCGTCCGGGAACTCGTCACCAAGGATGATATCTTCGGTGCGCTCGTTTGCTCTGAGGGTGACGAAGCTGAAGCAGAAATACTCGATGCCGTGCTGCCTGAGCGCTTCGCGCAATGCGTCCATGATGCCTGCAGTCTCGGGAAGCTGCTGCAGTTTCTCGACGAACTCAAATGCGCGATAGCGAATGTTCTCCACTGGCCCTCTCGTACTAAGCGGCAGTCTTGCTTCCCTCCGTGCCCTTGTAACATAGCGGCGGCGTTCCCCCTCAACGGAGGTGTGCCAACGCCTTCCCTGGAGCAAGCGATGTAGTCTGACAGCCGCGCTGTCCCAACGCGGCCTCACTTCTTCACTCAGGGCTTAGAAGGGAGAAGCCTCGCTCAATGGAATGGTTCCGCTGATCGGCCCGGAGCCGACCAGTCAGGCGTCTCCCGGGCGCAGGCCGTTGCTGCCCCCTTGCGGAAGTCGACTGCCTCTGTAGTCTCGACGACATGATGACGGGAGACGTATCGGCTCTGGCCTCCAGGCTGTCGGTGTTTCCGCGCCTGGGGCTCGCGAGCCTGCCCACACCTCTCGAGCCAATGAGGCGACTGACTGCGCATTTGGGCGGGCCACGCCTATGGGTGAAGCGTGAGGACGCGACCGGTCTCGGCTTTGGCGGCAACAAGCTGCGCAAGCTGGATTACGTGCTTCACGACGCCGTCGCATCCAAGGCTGACGTGCTGGTCTCTGGCGGCGTCGTCCAGTCCAACAGCCAACGCCAGGTCGCTGCCGCGGCAGCCAAGCTCGGGCTGGAGTGTCATCTCGCTGTCTACCACGGTCGCGTGGCTCCGCCGACCCCTGAGTACGAAACTTCGGGAAATGCGCTGCTCAATCGGCTATTCGGCGCGCATCTCCACGACGTGCCGTGGACGGGAAATCGCAACGCTGCGATTGAGGAGCTGGGAAGCCGGCTCAGGGCCGAAGGTCGTCGGGCTTATTTCGTGCCATACGGCGTTTCCAATCCACTCGGCGCGATTGCCTACGCATCGACAATCGTGGAGATCGCGGAGCAGTCGCGGGGGCTCAGCATTCGCCCCGCCGCGATCGTGCATTGCACCGGCAGCGCGGGAACACAGGCCGGTCTTGTTGTCGGGGCATCGGTTGCGATGCCCAAGACGCGGATCATCGGCATCGACATCGATGCCGAACCGGAGCGCGTGCGTTCCGACGTTATCGCCTACGCAAGAGCCGCAGCCGATTTGATCCGCGCCGATTTCGACGAGAACGATGTCGAGGTCGTCGCCGGGCACGCTGGTCCGGCTTATGGCGTGCCGCATGCGGCGACCATCGAGGCCATCAAGCTTGCAGGAGCGCTCGAAGCCTTGACCCTAGATCCAGTCTACTCCGGGAAAGGATTGGCCGGCCTGATCGCGCTCGTTCGGGCGAAGCGATGGCAACCCGACACGGATGTTGTTTTCGTTCATACTGGCGGAGTTCCGGCTCTGTTCGCCTACCAGAGTGTGCTCGGCATTTGATCGGTCCATTCGCTAGCCCGCTCATCGCCTCGAGCGGCGGCCGGATACGCCGCCGCTCTTGCCGCTGCTCTTGGAGAACACCTCACAAAGAGAACACCTCACAAATCGCGTCGATTTACGCGGCGCGTTCCTTGTCTGACTGTTCCTTTACCTCGGTCGCGGCTTCTTCCAAATCCTTTTGGTAATTGCCCGCGAACCTCTCGATGCTATCGGCCCACATCCTCAGCATTGAGACCTGGAAGTGCATGACTGGCTTCAACGCATTCATGCCGATTGCTGTGACTGCGGTGATGCGGCTCTGTGGGTCACGCGCGAAACGGTTTGGGTTAGCGGTCTGATCTGCCATGCTGTTCGCTCCTTCGCTCTGGTGTTATGGGCTGAAGCCAAGTGTCGGTTGCGCACTGCGTGCTTCCAGGCGCTCGGCCAACACTCGATCTGCCGCGCGTCTCGCCGCTCCGTCGTCTTGCAGTGCGTCCAGGTTTTTCAAGTAAGCGACTGCCGCTATTTGCAAGAGGTCAAAATCATATTGGCCGGTGTCACGCAGGTTGGTGACGTAGCGATAGAGGGCGGAACGCCTGTTGTCGTTCTCGCTGACACCGCTGTGGAGCAGCAAGTAGTTCCGCCAGGCGAACGCACATGCGCCTTCCGTGGCCTGAGAAGTCATGGGCACCTCCCAAAGGGCAGAGAAAGACTGACGCCCCTTTTCGTTCCGCGGATCTCTCAGATGTAACGTTGTTCCGTAGCTGCGCTGCAAGATGTTTGCACACGGTTGATGTCGATGCTGCCGTCGGAGGCCGTCCATAACGCGGTTGGTCAATGCGATTGGCCGTTCGAGCGACGAGTTTCCCCAAATGATCGTGCGTGTGTTCCCTACAAAAAAGACGCCGCGGAACGTGCGAGATTTTCCGGTTCTGGGCCTTCGCGACATGTTCTCGCGGCCGCGCGATCTTGATCGCCAACGGGGCAAAGCGGACGGGGCCTTCGTCGCATCACGCCAACGGTTTATGGCTACACGGCCTATCACTACTTTGGCAGAATCTGTTTGCGCCAGTGTTTTTCAAGGATTTTTTTTCGGCAGTATGGACACCGTTGAGACGGCGGCCGAAGGATGAGATCGACGATGGCGTGACGTACGGCGGGCA
>NZ_JBANBK010000137.1:0-14057 GCF_053572325.1 Bradyrhizobium sp. UFLA05-112
GCGACGTCGCTGCTTCATGTCCACACTCCATCTCTGCTAAAAGATTAGAGTGTTGCACCGACCGGTTGAGTCCACCGGTCAAAATGCGAAGAACTCAGTGAGAGCAAATCTGGTCCGCTATGCTCCACTGACCGGACCTCAATGAGGCGTGCCGCCACTTCGCTGATGGGCCCCTTCTGAGACTTGCCGACGGACACCAAGAATGTCCGCCCATCGGGTAAGACCGGAAGCGATTGGCCACCCGCTTTACGAACTCCCGTAGGCATAGTCTCGGCCATCCACGTGGCGTGTGGAGGTTCGGCTACTTTGTGTCCGATGCGATTTCGCGAGCCGACTCGATCGGCACCCCATAGAAGTCAGCTCCGGCCGATCTGAATTTCTTCGCAAGCTCACCCGCCTGACCGAAAGCCTTTACTGTATCGTCGGCGGACAGTGCCACCGTCGTGGTTATGTCGGACAAGCTTCCGCCAGCTGCCGCCGCAAGCACGGCCGACACCAGCGTACGTTCGTCGGGTGCTTCGGCTACTATCAGCCAGTCATACCGACCCAAGGTGAGGTACCAACTGATTAGACGACCGCCGGCGGCGGCGAGCATCTCAGCAATCGCCTCAGAACGGTTCTCCGGCTTCGCGGTCATTGCGCGGATCGCCGCCGGTGTGTACCGCCCCTGCGAAATGTAGATTGTCATATTGTTCTCCTGTGTGCTCCCATCGTCGCTCATTTTAGATTCACGCGGAAGCTGGGGTGAGGGAACCAAATCACGCGAAGGAACTTGGGGTTTTGCAACCGAGATCGTGTTTAGCTTGCATCGTAGTGCAGCATCGGAAAGCCTGTCCCTAAGTGAGATCCAGCGCCGACGGCAGCCGTGAAGTCTGTACTGCGGTGCACCGGCGTTGTCTGCACGATCTGGCTTTGAACGATTGACCTTGCCATCCAGAAAATGCGGTCACACGGACGACGCGCAAGTTGATACCCATCGGATCAGATACAACCGATTGGGAGCAAAAATGAGTGCCCTCAAAGTGATCCGGGCAGGCCGCCTAAGCCCGACCGACACGGAGGTAACGGTGCCATGGACGAGATCGAAGCAAGGACCATCCGCAAGATAATGTGGCGTCTGCTGCCCTTCCTCTTCGTCTGCTACTTCGTCGCGTACCTCGACCGGGTGAACGTCGGTTTCGCCAAACTACAAATGAACTCGGCGCTTGGCCTGTCGGAGGCTGCATACGGCTTCGGTGCGGGCCTGTTCTTCATCTCCTATTTCCTGTTTGAAGTACCATCCAACCTTGCGCTCGACAGGTTCGGCGCTCGGCTCTGGATCGCCCGCATCATGTTAAGCTGGGGTGTCATCTCTGGTTTGTTCGCCTTCATCCCCTCGATCTCGGCGGCTACCGGGATCTCGACCGAGTGGGTTTTCTACATCCTCCGTTTCCTGCTCGGTCTCGCCGAAGCGGGCTTCTTTCCCGGGATCATTTTCTACCTGACACTGTGGTTCCCCTCGGTCTACCGCGCCCGGGTTGTCTCCTTGTTCATGCTGGCAATACCGTTCTCGTCGATTGTGGGCGGCCCGATTTCCGGGGCTCTGCTGAACATCGTCGGCGCTGGACTGGATGGCTGGCAATGGCTCTTCATCCTCGAAGCCTTGCCGTCGATCCTGATGGGCTTCGGGGTCATCTTCTACCTGACTGACCGGCCGGGGCTTGCGACGTGGCTCGCCAACGACGAGAGGGGCTGGCTCGAACAACGGCTAGAATCCGAAAGGCAGCACAAGGTGGCTGTCGAGCACCTAGGCATCGTCAAGGCGCTCACCGACCTCCGTGTCCTTGCTTGCGCGTTCGTCTATTTTTGTCTGAACGCGGCGAGCTATGGTGTGGCGTTTTTCTTGCCGACGATTATCAAGGACTTCGGCGTGAGTAACTTCCAGACCGGCCTGCTGTCCGCTGTGCCGTTCTTGTTTGGCGCCGTCGGAATGGTCCTCCTGGGCCGCAACTCCGACCGCACCTTGAAGCGTCGGGAGCACGTTTGCTTTGCCATGCTTCTCGCCTCAGTCGGTCTGGCCGGCGCGGGTCTCGTCTCCGCCCCGGCGCTGGTGCTTGGCTTCCTCTGCCTGAGCCAGATCGGCGTTTCCGCGACGCCCCCTCTGCTGTGGCCGATACCCAGCGCGTTCCTGACGGGAGCTTCGGCTGCGGCGGGGATCGCGGGGATCAATGCGCTCGGCAATCTGTCCGGGTTCGCCGGACCTTTCCTGATGGGTTACCTCAAAGATGCGACTGGCAGCTTCACCGCCGGGCTGCTGGTCTTGGGCGGTTGCGCCTTGGTCGGTGGCCTCGTCGCCTTGACGCTTAAAGTTAGTCCACGACTAGAGATGGCCGGCTCTGCGCCAGGCGGGCCCGCGCCGGCGGCGGCCCGCTGAGAGGACCAGGCGATGAGAGTCGATGGGTTTGGGATTGTGGACCGATTCCAGCTGAAACCGTTGCCGGTCGCTAAGGTATCTGCGTGAGCGAGCGCTCCACGCCGCCGGAAACGAGATAGCCGCTGTGGCAACGCGCAGCCATCCCATCGGACCTTCATGGAGGGCGCTACTTACTTTCCATTGCTTGGACCAGCGGCCTCAAGCGCGCGGTGGATGACCTTCGCTTTGAGTCCTTGTTCCTGACCCTTCGCGTCACTTCGCGGCGTTGCGGAGTTTGGTCGCTATCTGGGCAAAGCGGAAATGTAGGTGGGACGCACGACTTGTGATTATAATTTTCGGCAAACGTTCTGGCAGATATTCGTTACTGCGATAGCCCGTAACCCAGCTCCGCACACTCGACTTCTGCGGGCCGCTGCGATTCGCTCGCGCTGCTTGCTGACCAAATCTTCCGCGACCCATTCGTCAGGCCACGCGGAACACGTCTGGCTCAATCTCTGAAATTGGCGCTCGCAGGCCTGTGCAGTCGCTCCAAATGAAAGTTTTATGACGCATTGCGCACGCTTTTGAGCGCATGGCGCTGATGATCTGTATCCCAATTCCCACACTGCGACCGAAACGCGTCTGTTTGTTGCTTATCGGACAGACAGGCAACTCTCTTTTGTTTCAACGTTTGCTTGCCGGATACAATCATTAGCTGGAGAGATGAAAGTGGATCGTTCCCTGATAACTGACATGCCGCGCGACAAATATGTCGGGCGCTGCAAGCAGCGAGCCTTCGATTATCTCAACCGAGACGATCTTAAAAATGCGGTCGGCTCGTTTGTAACCGATATGAGCGCACGTCCCGATTGCGAATTGCCACACCACTTAGCTGCCCTCGGCGTTTTGCTGCTGATGGGGAACGATGTACTTGGCTGGAGGAAGCTGATCGAAGGAATTAGGTGATGGTCACTCGTAAGGAGTGAACAGCGGCTCGATATTGTCCTGATAGAGCCGCGAAGCTGCGACCGAGCACCGCGGGCGGCAGGAACAAACTCATATTGCCATGCAATGGAAAAATTCACGCTAGTAGTCGATAGCCTCGCGCTCGCCGCCTTCGTGTCGGTCCTCATCTTTGCAAAGCAAACACGCGGACGAAGGTAACGAGCGGCGGACAGCCATCATGGTCGGCGTGCCGCCGCCTCGGATAACCCAGCCGGTGACGTTGCCGCCGATCACAAGCGTCCGAATGCTGCCGGTCGGATGTCGGCAACCGACGGGAAAATGTCGACGGGATCTGATCTCGAAAATCGCAGGAGTATAGGACGGGCTATGACACCAACGTGTCGACCATGACTTTGGCCTTCTTCAGATCATCGGTGTCGAAGCCTTCGATGAACCAGTTATAGACCGGAGCGAGCAGATCGCGAGCCTCGTCGCGTTTACCCTGGTCGCGCCAAAGCTGCGCCATGCTCGTCGCAGCGCTCAGCTCCCAAGACCTCGCCTGCTGTCGACGTGCAATTTCGCAAAGTCGGCACTGCGCTTCCCCGGCCTCGACGAGATCGCCAACAACCACCAACCCCCGTCGCGATACCAAGGCGGGTCTGTAATGGGACGGACGATTTAAGCGCGCCAAGTGCAGTAATCATTTCCAGAGCGGCGCGCACGGCCCGATCGGCGTCGTCCTCGTGCGCCTCAGGGATAACCGAAATAAATGAGCACGCCATCGCCCAAATATTTCGCGACGAAGCCGCCAAAGCGGCGCTCGGTATCGGCAACGCACGTCTGGTACGCCGAAATGATCTCACGCAGGTCTTCCGGGTCCATTCGTACGGAGAGCGACGTCGAACCGACAAGATCCGAGAACATCACCGTAATCTGGCGGCGCTCCCCGGCGTCATTATTGACTTTGCGAGTATCGGAAGGAGCGTCGCTGAGGGGCAACGGTGCGTCCGGTTCAGCTCGTAAGGCACGCGATGGCATCGAGTAGCTTACGGCGATGCCCGACAAGTCCGACACCAAGATCCTTCAAGTCCTCCGCCGTTAAGCTTGGGAGGACTGTGTCGTTGATCACATTCTCGCGGAACGCTGCCTCATATTGTTCGAGACCGAGCCTCCGCAGCCAACCCCCGAGGTCCATGGCGGCGCCCCAGTTTGTCTAGCCGCAACGATCCCCAGGCACGACAGCCTGTCCAGAGTATCGTTTTCGAATGGCCGGTTTGGTCACAAGCGGTAAGGTTCAGATCAGTAGACGCTGTGCCTCAAAGTGGACGCAAGGCATTTACGCCAGACGCCCGCCAGATGGGCGGACAGCGAAATTTTCCAGAACTCGGAACAGTAGGGGCCGCCGCCAGGTTCTACGCGTCGGGGGCTAGGAATTGTGGAGCTTTCCTCGATGGCTACCCAGATCGTTATGGACCACACAGGCGACAGCAGACATTTTTTTGACCAAACTGACACCAAGGGGGTGGCCGGGGCTGAGCGACGCTTTCGCAAGCTGACCGGCCAAGGATTTACAGCTGCCACGCGAACGGCGACAGGCGATCTCAACATCGTTCGGACGTTTGATCCGGCCGTTGACGAGACATTGTTCTATCCGCGCCTTGTCGGTGGCTAGCCTGTTCGCTGCAGGGTAGATGTTTTGGTTCAGACGCAATCGCCTTGGCAGTCGCGCGCGGTGGCGCGCGCTTCGTGGGCTCTATTGGAGCTTCATCGAGCAAAATCCTCCTGAAGCCCGTGCGCTTCGCCTTTTGCGAGAATGGTTATCGCCTAAGCAGCGGGCGCAATTCGATACCCAAGGTCACTTCGATGTCACAGGCTGTCACACGGGGCGACGATATCGAATTTGCCAGGGCACGATGAGGAATGTTTTGGAGATCGATGAACAAGGGCAGGCGAAGAAGGGTTGGTGCTTCGTTCCCGCGCGTGCTCTAGCAGTTGGTGATGTGATGCTCGCGCAGAAGATCGCGCTCGAAACCGACGAAATGGCGGTCCTGTCGCGCGCTAACGAGTTTCCGCCGAAACAGCCTTGACCGCCCCAGGGGGCAATGCGCCCATTGAGGCGCCTTTAGCGCGCGAGACGTTTGATGGTCTTCGCGGCGCGGGTCGGCCCATGCCATCCCAAAAACGTCAGTTCCTTGTTTTCGAGCGCATCGGTCGCAAGAAAGAACTGCTCCAGTTCGTCATGGGCGCGAGAGGGGAGGTGTCTGATATCTTTCAGATCAGCTTCGAGGGGCGACCGGTCGGGTACAGCGAAGATGCGATCGTTTCGCTCCTTCGCGCCTTTACTCTTTTGCTCGACCTCCAAAATGCCAATCGGCCGGCAGCGCAATACGACGCCAGGATAGGTACGCGAATCATGGATGATCAAAACGTCGAGTGGATCACCGTCTTCGGCCTTGGTCGACGGAATGAAGCCCCAGTCATAAGGGTAAGTGAGGCCGGCCATCAAAGGCTTCGCCAAGCTGAAAGCGCCAAGCTTCGGATCGTAATCGAGCTTGCACGAACTCCCACGCGGCGTTTCGACTACTGCGTAGATGTTCTCCTTATCCGCCCAGCTTGGTAATTTTGTGAGGTGGGTCATGTGCGATGTTGGAAATGTTTGTTGCAAAGAAGACGACGAAGTCGATGGTCCAGCTCGATGGTCACCGAGCTCCTCCATGTTGATGACGGATCAGGTCGCGCTTGAGGCCTTTCTGTTGACGCCTTTGCGCTGCGCGACCGTGTTGAGCTTGATGTTCGCGGCCTTCTCTTCGTTGAGGTTTGTCGTCAAAAAGCGCACGATGTCCTCGTGCCCAAGTTCCTCGGCCCAGGCGATGAGCGTGTTGTACCGACACATCTCGTAATGCTCGACAGCTTGCGCATTCGAAACGATAGCAGCATCGAGAACCGATTTGTCTTCGATTTCGGCCGCCGTTCCATCCGCTTCCTTGATGATGCCGTCGATCGCCGGGCATTGCGCCCCACTGGGCTGCATGCCATATTTCTCGAAGACCTTTTGCAGCCGCTGAAGTCTCTTCGAGGTGGTTCTTGAGACCAGCCGACAAGTCGCGGTTGGTCGACTTCTCGATCATCTTGGGCAGCGATTTCACGATCTGCTGCTCGGCATAGTAGATGTCCTGGAGGCCGTGGATCAGCAGGTCTTCCATTGACTTTATGTCTTTGGTGAATATTCCCATATTTGACTTCTCCTTTTGCAATGATCGCAACCGGCTGCCGTTCCTGTTCTCTCTAGCGGGTTCGGAGAATCGAATTAGACCGCAAGAGGATTGAGTCAGCTTGCTAACAGGTGCGCGATGGACGCGGGGGACGATGCCGTAGTCGTTGCGGCATCGCCCCTGTCGTAGGTTGATCTCGGCCAGGTCGCCGGCGAGGGTCAGAATCCGGAATAGTACTCGTTCACCGCTCTCGCCCGTCCCGGGTCCTCCCAATTCCAGTCGTTGTCATTGCCGTATTTCGGTGCTCCCTGCAGCCGTTCTGCGGTGAGATTGGATCGATATCCGCCAAGGTTCGTGTCGTACTTCAAGGATTGCCAAGGCAGCGGGTAGTGATCGTCGCCGATTCCCAGGAAGCCACCGAAACCGAGAACGGCATACGATACCTTACCGCTGACCTTGTCGATCATCACACGCTCGATCGAGCCGATCTTCTGGTTATCGGCGCCGTACACTGCGGTGCCCTCGACCTTGTCGCTGCCGATCAGCGTTCCTGTTTCACGCCTTTCCGTTTCCATCGCAATCCTCCTCATTTAGAAACATCGATGCGGTGTAACGGAGCGCGCCTGATGCTCGTTCCTTTCGATCTTCTGCGCGAAGACGAGGAACTGACGGTGGGTGTGGCGATTGAATCGTCAGATCGACGTTCGGAGTTTGTCATTAGGTCCATACTCGCCGTTGCCTGTCGCCTTTGCTTTCATCTCCTCTGGAGCCGCCGAGGCAAAAGGATGCATCAAGGGAGCCATCGTCGGCGGCGGGCCACGTGGCGGGCCACGGTAAGCGTGGCGCAGCGGCCGGTTGCGTGATCGGCCATCACGAGGCGAACAAGTCGGATCCGAACAAGGCCAATGCTCAAGCGCGGTCCGGTCAAAAGTGAGTATTCACTCCGCGGGCTACGGGCTCGTCTGGACCCGCGGATGTCTTGAAAACGTACCAATGTCCGGTGCCGCACGGTCGATCGAGATGCCATGAAGATCAGGTCGCATTCCGAGAGTCACATAGTCGAACTCGACGATGGCTCGCGCTGGCAGATATTTCCGGGCGATCTCGACGTCACGCTCAACTGGAAGCCGGAAACCGAGCTTGACCTTGTCGTGACGAAGGGCGACGTCGGCTCTCATGCTCTCGTCGGCGCCGGCGGCATTGTCCGGGTCATACGCGCAGGCGAATCTTGGCCCGTACGGGAGGTGAGATCGATCCTTAAGAACGGCTGACGACTGCTCCGACCGCTGGACGCGATAACCGCCGTCTCGGGAGCCGAACGACCTGGACGCCTCTCATCGAAAACTTCGGTCGCGCGAGGCGCTGTTTGCGCCAGGCCCATGCCTCGTCTTCCAACTTCGTTGCCATTCCTGCCTCTTGACGCAACTCCACGACATCGGACGTGCGCATGATTCCTCCATTCTTGAGAGCAGCAACGGTCATGAGGGTGGGATCGACCCTCGTCCCCCCAAATGCAATCTGGCAACACCTGTTCGGTTCCGCGGGCTCGCAGGGAAAAAGTGGCACGTCTCCCGTCAAGCGCAGGGAACGATTGGCACTAATGGTGGTTTTCGCGCCGACCGCATTCAGCGGCGAGGAGAATGACATGAGGAAGTTGCTACTGCTGTCCGCGGCGGCAGCGCTGATTTCGACAGGCGCGTTTGCCCAGTCCACAGTCACGACGACCGGGGCCGGACATACCGCCGTAGTGCAGATCGAGCCGGAGTACCGCACAAAGATTCGGAGCTACGTAACTGAGCACAAGATCCGTCCGGTCGAGACGCGCGAGAAGATCGCCGTCGGATCCCCGGTGCCAAGCGGCGTAGAGCTCGAAGCGGTGCCATCGGAATGGGGGCCGTCGCTCACCAAGTATCGGTACGTCTATTCCGGAGAGCGCGTGATGCTGGTGGATCCGGCCACCCGAACTGTTGTCCAGGAGGTGGACTAAGATCCGTCGCGGCGGGCCGGGGAGGAGGCGACCCGCCGCGAAACCGTCGCGCGCCCCGGCAATCGACGAAAATACGAAACTTAGACAAAACGGCGGCCCATGCCGATCATCAGATACTTCGTTTTCGTCGGCCTTGTCTTGACCGCGCTGCTCTTTGCCGCCGACGGATATCTTCCTGCCTCGGTTGATCATGCCCAGTCCGCGGACTTCGATAAGACGATCATTCGCATTCGGTCGGCGCGGAGACTTCCCGAAAAAATCGTGCTCGATACGAGTAGCCCCGCGATGGTCGCGCCGATGACACCAGCGGCGGAAGTGGCGAACTCATCTTCTTCAGAACCCTTAGCAGCGATGACCGAGGCGACGGCGCCGAAGACTGAAGGCCAGAGGCCGCTTGCGCAGACAGTCGCACGACAAAGGTCTCGTGCGAAGCGGTCCGCGAAGCTGGTGCGCAGGCCGACGGAAAGACGATTGGCTTTCGATCGTCGTGATTTCTCTGGAACGTGGTGATCGGTTGCTCCCGCCGGCCTAACGAGGACGCCGCGGCCTGTGCTGTCCCTAGCCGGAAGTATAAGGGAAAAACCGGAAACTCCCGCCCTTGAGACGAGTTGCCGTGCGACAACGTCACTTTTCGCGGAGCGCAAATGGTCGCCGATGTCCCGTTGCGAGCGGCCGTGGATACGGTCTGGTCCCTGTTTCGGGCGAAGCATCGCGAGGTCGATGCCGCGGACAGGCGACGCTGCCTTCTTGAGCGACATCTGCAAGGGAGATGGGAAGCGCGTGTGAGCGACGCCGAAGAACTGACAGGGTTCGGCCTGGCTTACCTGGAGCGCCTTCCCGAAGACGAATGTTGAGTCTGGTGGAGGGGCTCGTCAAACGAGTCACGTTCGACAGTGCGAGGCCGGGATGGACGTTGCTCGCTATCTCGGAGCTCCTATCCGCAGCGGTCATCCTCGTCTTTCGGGCCGTGCTTCCAGTCTAGGGGAAATCGATGCGCATCGCCCAACTTGCTCCCTTGGCCGAGAGCGTCCCACCTAAGCTCTACGGCGGCACGGAGCGAGTAGTGGCGTGGCTGGTGGATGAACTGATCGAACTGGGGCACGACGTCACGCTGTTTGCGAGCGGCGATTCCCGGACGAAAGGGAAGCTTCAGCCCGTATGGCCGCGCGCGCTGCGCCTCGGGCGGAAGGGCGCCGATCCAAACGCGGCCTTAGCGCTGCAGCTGGAGGCAATCGCCAAGCGCGCGAAAGAATTCGATGTGATTCACGCGCACATCGACTGGCTGCCGCTTCCGCTGCTCAGTCGGCTGGGTGTGCCGTTCCTCATTACCATGCATGGTCGGCTCGACTTGCCGGGGCTTTCCGACGTGATGCGGGAATTTCCTGGCGCGGGCTTCGTGTCGATTTCCGACCATCAACGCCTACCACTTCCGGAGACGAATTGGAGCGGCACGATCCAGCACGGACTGCCCTCGAACCTGTTTCGGCCGTGGCACGCAGAAGGATCATCTGGCGTTTCTCGGACGGCTCACGGCGGAGAAAGGTCCGGAAGATGCGATCCGCATAGCGAGCGCAGCGGGAAAGCCACTGCGCACCGCTGCAAAGATACCGCGTGCCGAGAGCGCTTACTTCAAAAAGAAGCTCGAGCCTCGTATCGATGGCGAGATTATTCAGTTGATCGGCGAGGTCGATGAAGTAAGAAAGCAGCCATTCCTTGCCCAGGCCGCCGCCTTACTATTTCCAATTGATTGGCCCGAACCGTTCGGCCTGGTCATGATCGAGGCGATGGCGTGCGGAACGCCTGTTATCGCCTATCGCTCGGGCTCGGTTCCGGAGGTGATCGACGACGGGGTGACGGGCGTCATCGTCGACAGCGAGAGGCAGGCTGTTGACGCCGTCAAGGAGGTTGCACGACTGGACAGACGGAAGGTGCGCGCCCGCTTCGAAGAACGTTTCACCGCTATCCGGATGGCGCGAGCGTACGAAACTCAATACGGGCAGCTGATCGCGCGCCAATCGGGCCGGTGCGGTTGCCGGGGCCAGCCAAGGGTATAAAATCACTACGATTGTTTGTCCGCTTGACACTTTTCAACGTCGAGCGATTGCCCCAAGATAAGGGTTTTAGTGGGGTTCCCATGTTCGATACTGCCACGACCGCGCTTTTGCGTGCGGTCTTCGACGAGGTTTGCAGCAGCGTTTCCCTGCGTGAGCGGTGCACGCACGCATGTGGCTGCCAAGATTCTGGAAGCCGCTCCCAGGGGGGTTATATCGCCGGATGGCCTCAGACAAGTCGGCCGGCGGGCGATGAAACTCATACGACGTCGGCCAAGATGGGATGAACTGCGATCGGTCCAGATTAGCGCCCACGTGCTCTGCGTTTCCGTCACGGTGTCGGCGTGATATTAGGCTACACCCCATAGGTGGGTGTACCACGCGCGCGCGTAAGTGTTTCGTTTGTCTCAAGCGATGCGTACGGCGGTACGGCGGATAGCGAGCGTGAGGGGATCATGAAACCCCTATTCAAACTGCTGTTCTTCGCTTGCGGCTGGATCGGCCTGGTTCTGAACTTGGTGTTCGTGGTCGTGTCCTTTTCGCATGATGCTCCGATCGAGACCTCGGCAATCGAGACCGCGCTTGAACTTCTCTGGGTCGGCGGCGTCACGTTCTTCGGACTCGGCACTCTAGTCCTCAACGAGGAGAGCGAATAGGCGCTGGTTCGGCTGCTATAGGGCCCGAAATGCACCGCTCTCGGCTCGGGCGATGAACACGAGGCCCGCCTGTTCACGCTGGCGGGCCTTTCTGTTTTGGAGCAACTGCGATCCGAGCAAATTTCTTTAGCGCTGCGTCAATTGCCTTGAGCTGTTGACCGCGAGAAGGTCGTCCCCTCCGTAGCTTAGGCACCGATGGTTTGGACGCTCTGGCAACAAGCCAAAGGTCGCTGCCGCAGCTGACGCATTCGTAGAATCCTAGGTCGTAACCCCTTGCGACAGGAAAAGCGCCCTTGAGCACTCGGGGTTGGCTACAAATCAGGCATACGGCTTCGCTGCTCACAATAAAACATCCGGAAAAGCGATCTGGCTGCAATAAGCACGATGTTAGCCCGTAAGACCGGGCGGGCTACAATCTGAACAACATCCAGACCATCGCAGCTAACCAAGCGGCGAGCCAAACAACCGAAGCCAGGAACAACGGGTCATATCGCCTCAGGAGTCTGAAGCCGCGCCCTAGTGAACCGCGATCCTTTCCTGCGAGTGTGTTGATTATCGCAGCCGCTTTTTGTCGTGCTTGCATAGCGCCGGGCGTTAGCGCATTGCGGCCAAACAAAGCTTGCTATCATGCGCCAAAAAATTGAGATTTTGGGCCAGCGTGGCGCCGAAGCTCAGCGAACGTCTCATAGATTGCGGAACGCTGTTGGCGTCGAGCTAGTCCAGCGGGCGAAGGCATGTGTGAAGGAGCTAACCTCACTATAGCCCAACAGCCAAGCGACCTCGGAAATCGGAAGATCCCGTTCCCGGAGATAGCGTTGGGCAAGCGCACACCGAAACTCCCCAAGCACGCCAGAAAAGGCTGTATCCTCGTCGGACAATGCACGAGAAAGGGTGCGGCGGCTCATACCAAGCCGGCGGGCAATCTCTGACGCATTGGCCTTGCCGTGCGGAAGCAATTGCGCGATCTGATCTTCAACGCGAGATCGGATGCTCGCTTGTCGGGGCGCTCGGTTGCCGAGAGCTTCATCGGCGTATTGAAGCAGCAGCTTGTTGAGATGGAGATCGGCTCCAACCACGGGCAACGCGCCGATCGGTGCGGGAAATAATATCTCGTCGGTATCCGCCTCAAAGCTGATGGCGCATCCCAAATGAGATCGGAAGTCCGGCGGCGTCTTCGGCCTAACATGTCTTAGCTTAATCTGCTTTGGAGCAAGCCTGCTGTTGGTCAGGGTCCGGCAAATGCGAACCAAGGTACCAAGCCAGAATTCTATATGGTGATGATCGGAGAGCCGATCGATATTCCGATATTCGAAACCGATGGAAAACGTACGCTCTAAAGAAACCCGCAGTCGCACCCCTTCGTTGTTGATCGCGCAATAGCGCTCCGCGTTTCCTAACGCATCGGCGAGGCGATCTGACGAGGCCATGACGTAGTAAACCAAGCCGATTTCACCCAGTTCGAAATCTTGAGCCAAATGGAAACCGAGCCAATCGTCTTGTAATTCTTTGGCGGCGAGTTCGAGCACCTTAACTTGGGCGCTTGCGTGAAGGCGACGCTTGCGGTCCTCAAGGTCCACGGTTGTTAAACCTGACCCCAACATGATCGGAGCTAGATCTCTTCCCGCCGTCCGCAATCGGGCGCAAACGAGCCGCGCTATTCCTCCAGTGGAGCTTGGTATCGATGAGAGGTCGTTAGCAAAACCAACCTTACGCATGTACAGTTCTCATTTTGCGAGCGCTGCGCCGGCCAGAAACCGCTGAAATAATCCCAAGACATGTCTGCCGACCGTTGTACTAACGTCGAACGCTGCCGGACCGAAACTTTGACATAGATCAAGTTGGGATGTCCCCTCCTGAGGGCCCGATGCATCGGGGGAAGGCATCACTCTTCGCCGCTAGAGTACTGCATCGCTGCCGCAGAACGTCATCACGATGGCACTAGTGGCGGGGTGGAGGCTTTCCGGATATGTCTCGACGGAAATTCCCGCCGGTGCCGTTCCCATTGCCCTAATCGCCCGATCGGTCGCTCGTGCCGGCGAGCGCCGCCGCCGTTTTGATCAGTCGATGCAACTGACCTTCGACAGCGCGGCGTCGGTCGGCGTGCCCGGAGTGTCGATCCCATCCGTCCATTCCGAGCGCGGGTCCACAATAGTAGTCCGCTGCTGCGAAGCGGGTCATCGTTACGGCTTGGCGCATCCCCACAACAGACTGGCCTCAATTCACAAGAAGTGATCGCCGCATCTGTTTAGACGGGCTGTTTTTCCCAGACGAAGGCGTCAGAGGTTTGAATGAACGTGACCCACGAGATTGGAGTGCAGCGCCTTCAGGCCGCCGGAGCTGATCAAGTAGCCGATCAAGTCGCCGCCTTCCGTAACGTGGCTGGAGGGCTCGGTGGATGGGACGGTTGGATCCGAGGTCGCTTTAGCAGACCGATTATTGGAATTGTCTGGCCCGAAGAGCAATCCGGTCAAGCGGAGGTGCAGCCTTCGGCGAGAGCCACCGCCGGAAAAGATCGCCGTTGATGGTAAATAGCAAGCAAAGTTTGGGCACTGCCCAGGGCTCACCTTGGCCGCTCGACAGCGACCTTCTGAGAAACTCCAGATGTGCAAGATTTGCTGAGAGCATTTCGTTTCTCAAATTGCGGGCATGGTGGACTGCAAAGAATAGGCCCCAGCTTCGGGGGATAAGCTGGGGTGTCGCGCGCCATGGAAAACTGCCCCCTCGGCGTCACGAGGAATTGCCCCCTCCTTGGATAGCCGAGGAGAGAGCGAATGAACGAGGAACGAATCACGGAAGGCTCGTCGTGGAGTGATC
>NZ_JBANBK010000138.1:0-13812 GCF_053572325.1 Bradyrhizobium sp. UFLA05-112
CAGCCAGCATGGTGAATCAGAAACAAGCTGATTTGGGAATCCCAAATCGATTCAACCTAACCCCATCCCGCTTTAGTCATGCTTCATCCCCGCTCTCTCTCCGGTGCTGTTCTTCTCAGACCGCTGTCTCCGTTCGCTGTTGATCCAGCTACACGCGTTCCTGGTACGCCGGCTCTCATCATCGACGGCCACTACGACGAACGCCGCTCGCCCGGAGATGGCGCCCGCCTGGCAAGGCGTCTGGCGCGCATGGGCGCCGAGGTGACACACCACTCGCTACCAACCGGCCATTCGATCATCGAGGATGACATTCGGATGGCGCGCGAATGGCTGAGGCCATTTCTTCGCGCTGAGTGAGCACGCAGGTGGAGCTTTGGCTCTGCCCATTCTGCCGACTATGCGAACAAAAAAGGCGCCCCTTTCGGAGCGCCTTTCGCTTCTCATGGTCGGGACGGATCAGCCCGAATAGTACATCTCGAACTCAACCGGGTGCGGGGTCATCTCGAAGCGCTCGACCTCGGTCATCTTCAGCTCGATGTAGCTGTCGATGAAGTCGTCGTCGAACACGCCGCCGGCCTTCAGGAAGGCGCGGTCCTTGTCGAGATTTTCCAGCGCCTCACGCAGCGAGCCGCACACCGTCGGGATCTGCTTCAGCTCTTCCTTCGGAAGATCATAGAGGTCCTTGTCCATCGCCGGGCCCGGATCGAGCTTGTTCTTTACGCCGTCGAGGCCGGCCATCAGCATCGCGGCGAAGCCGAGATAGGGGTTGGCGAGCGGATCGGGGAAGCGCACCTCGACGCGCTTGGCTTTGGGCGAAGCGGTGTAGGGGATGCGGCACGAGGCCGAGCGGTTGCGCGCGGAGTAGGCGAGCAGCACCGGCGCTTCATAGCCCGGGACCAGACGCTTGTAGGAGTTGGTGGTCGGGTTGGTGAAGGCATTGATGGCCTTGGCGTGCTTGATGATGCCGGCGATGTAGGACAGGCAGGTCTCCGACAGGTCGGAGTACTTGTTGCCCGCGAACACCGGCTTGCCGTCCTTCCAGATCGACTGGTGCACGTGCATGCCCGAGCCGTTGTCGCCGTAGACCGGCTTCGGCATGAAAGTGGCAGTCTTGCCGTAGATGTGCGCGACCTGGTGGATGCAGTATTTGTAGATCTGCAGGTGATCGGCCATCAGCGTGAGCGTATCGAACTTCATGCCGAGTTCGTGCTGGGCGGAAGCGACCTCGTGGTGATGCTTTTCGACCTTCACGCCCATCTTGGCCATGGCGCCAAGCATCTCCGAGCGCATGTCCTGCACGGAGTCCTGTGGCGGCACCGGGAAGTAGCCGGCCTTGGTGCGGATGCGGTGGCCGAGATTGCCGCCTTCATATTCGGTGTCGGAGTTGGTGGGGAACTCCGCGGAGTCGAGCCGGAAGCCGGTGTTGTAGGGCTGCGCGGAATAGCGCACGTCATCGAACACGAAGAACTCGGCCTCGGGGCCGACGTAAACGGCATCGCCGACGCCCATCGACTTGACCATCGCCTCGGCCTTCTTGGCGATGCCGCGCGGATCGCGGTTGTAGGGCTCGCCGGTGGTCGGCTCGAGCACGTCACAGACGATGACCATGGTGGTCTCCGCGAAGAACGGATCGATCGTCGCGGTGACCGGGTCGGGCATCAGGCACATGTCGGACTCGTTGATCGCCTTCCAGCCGGCGATCGAGGAGCCGTCGAACATCTGGCCTTCGGCGAAGGTGTCCTCCTCGATCATGCTGACGTCGAAGGTCACGTGCTGCCA
This sequence comes from Bradyrhizobium sp. UFLA05-112, assembly GCF_053572325.1. Lineage (NCBI taxonomy): Bacteria > Pseudomonadati > Pseudomonadota > Alphaproteobacteria > Hyphomicrobiales > Nitrobacteraceae > Bradyrhizobium > Bradyrhizobium sp. UFLA05-112. The sequence goes on from NZ_JBANBK010000138.1 coordinate 1,780, forward strand.
CTTGCCGCGCGGATCGGTGAAACGGAGGTCGACGTATTTGACGTCGTTATCCTTGATCGCTTTCAGGACGTCTTTGGCGGTCTTCATGCATACCCCTTTTGGCTCTGCGGGTCGGTTTCCGGACTACGAGCGACGTTGTTCTCGCTTGTTGAGGCGCGCGAGTGCACAAACAACGTCAGGCCGCCAAGGCAGCCTTTTTTCTTAGGTAGAGTGTCGCAAAATTCGGGATAGCACCCGGCTCAGATAGCGTCCAGCCCGGATTCGCCGGTTCGGATGCGGATCGCTTCTTCGATGTTGGAGACGAAGATCTTGCCGTCGCCGATGCGCCCGGTCTGCGCCGCACGGCGGATCGCGTCGATCGCGCGCTCGACCAGGTCGTCGCCGATCACGATTTCGATTTTGACCTTGGGCAGGAAGTCCACGATGTATTCTGCGCCGCGGTAAAGTTCTGCGTGGCCCTTCTGGCGGCCAAAACCCTTGGCCTCGGTGACCGTAATGCCTTGGAGGCCTACTTCCTGAAGCGCCTCTTTCACCTCGTCGAGCTTGAATGGCTTGATGATGGCTTCGATTTTCTTCACTGCGCGCCTCCCGGCCTTTCGATCAAATAGCAACGTCTTCGTCAGGATGCGCTCTGTCATCGCGCGGAGTTGTCTTCTGTCCCAAGCTGCCTGACCAGCCCGGGCGGTGGCCGGCCACACCCTGATGAATGCCAGTGAGCACGACGAACCGATGCGGCTTCCTCAAAAGCAGGGTCTATGCCAAGTTGCAAATGCCCTGATTTTTGGAGCTTTATCAGCCTTTTAACGAGCATCTCGGATAGGTGGGCCAACTAGTCCAAAATAGCGAAGACTACGAAATAGGCAAACAGTTCAATCTGTGTGCAGATTGCGGACTTCAGCCCGAGATCGGCACGGAAACTGCCTGTTGAAAAGGCGTTTGTACCAGGGAAATGGCATGGAAGTACTGACCAACGCTGAAATGCAGCGGGCCGACCAGCTCACCATCGCGGCCGGCACGCCAGGTTTCAAGCTGATGCTGAGTGCCGGCCAAGCGGTCGCCGAAGCCGCGAGCGCGCTGGCGGAGGAGGGGCCGATCCTGGTGGTGGCCGGCCCCGGCAACAATGGCGGCGACGGCTTTGTCGCCGCAGCCGAGCTGGCAGCCCAAGGGCGCGAGGTCTCCGTCATCCTGATGTGCGAGCGCGACCAGCTCCAGGGCGATGCGGCCTCCGCCGCGCGCGGCTGGAAGCATCCGCTCTTGCCGTTCAATCCGCAGGCGATCGGCAGGCCCGCGCTGATCATCGATGCGTTGTTCGGCGCCGGTCTCAGTCGCCCGCTCGAAGGCGAGGCGCGTGAGATGATCGCGGCGATCAACGCCAATGGCGCGCCGGTGCTGGCCGTCGATCTGCCGAGTGGCATCAACGGCACCAGTGCAAGCGTGATGGGCGTTGCGGTGAACGCCACCGAGACCGTCACCTTCTTCCGCAAGAAGCCCGCGCATCTTCTGTTGCCCGGCCGGATCCATTGCGGCCGCGTACGTGTCGCCGACATCGGCATCGACGATCAGGTGCTTCACGAGATCAAGCCGCAGCTGTTCGAGAACGAGCCGGACTTTTGGGGGGCGACATTTCCTGTGCCGCGGATCGACGGCCACAAATACGCGCGCGGCCACGTGCTCGCGGTATCCGGTGATGCGGCGGCAACCGGCGCTGCACGTCTCGCCGCGCGCGGCGCGCTGCGTGCCGGCGCTGGGCTCGTAACCTTGGCCAGCCCGCGCGATGCGCTCGCGATCAATGCCGGCGCGTTGACGGCGGTGATGGTCCGACCGGTCGACACTGCGATCGAGTTCGGCGAGCTCCTCTCCGACAAGCGCTACAATACCTGCATCATCGGTCCGGGCACCGGCACGGGGACGCGCACCTGCGACTTCGTCCACACCGCGCTCTCGTCGCAACGACACTTGGTGCTCGATGCGGATGCGCTGACGAGCTTTGCCGCCAACCCCGAGCGGCTGTTTGAATCGATCAAGTCGTCGCGCGATAGCGATGTCGTGCTGACGCCGCATGAGGGCGAGTTTCCGCGCCTGTTCTCCGACCTCAGCAACAAGCATCCCGGCCGCTCAAAGCTCGAGCGCGTCCGTGCCGCCGCTGAGCGCTGCGGCGCGGTCGTGCTTTTGAAGGGACCGGACACCACCATCGCCGCGCCCGATGGTCGTGCGACGATCGCAGCCAACGCGCCGCCCTGGCTCGCGACGGCCGGTGCCGGCGACGTGCTCTCAGGCATCATCGCGGGACTCCTGGCGCAGGGCGTGCCGGCCTTCGAGGCCGCGAGCATTGGCGTGTGGATGCATGGTGAGGCGGCGGGTGAGGCCGGCCCCGGCCTGATTGCGGAGGACCTGACCGAGACGCTGCCGGCGGTGCACCGGCGGATTTATGATGCGCTGGGGGTGAAGTACTAGTGCTCAGACAGCTCGCGCTGGTCGATATGGATGCGGCCGCACGGGTCCATCGCATCGCCTTCGACGATGCGATGCCGTGGCTGGTCGGGCTGCACACGCCCAATGAGGACCGCTGGTTCTATCGCGAGCGAGTCTTCGCTGCGTGCCGTCTGTGGGGATGCTTTGCCGGGGACGCGTTAGTTGGAATCGTGGCTTTCCGCGACGACTGGATCGAACAACTCTACGTGCTGCCCGACGCGCAAGGGCGAGGCGTCGGCACCGCGCTGCTCGACGTCGCCAAGAGCGCCTTCGAACACCTGCAGCTCTGGACCTTCCAACGCAACGTTCGAGCTCGACGCTTCTACGAGGCCCGTGGGTTCGAGCTGGTCGAGGAGAGCGACGGGACGAGGAATGAGGAGAAAGAACCGGACGCTCGCTACGTCTGGAGCCGCCCGTAGGGCTTGCTCACTCCACCGTGTACCAGCGGATGAGCCGCGGTGCGGCCCAGTCGGTCGCGACGGACTCGATCAACCAACGTCCAGGGTATGTCGCCGCGAACGCGACGCGCTGGGTTTGGCCCGGCTCGATCGCGAGCGTGTCGAGCCAGTATGGCTTCCAGCCGTCGTCGAGCCTGTCGAGCAGGCGGAAATGATGGCCATGCAGGTGAAGGGCGGTGGTGACTGGCCCAGGGTTCTTCAAGGCCAACACGACAGTACGACCGGCCTTGGCCCGAAAGGCTGGGGCGGATGAGGCGAAGGAGCTTGCTGCGTGGGTCCAACCGGCATCAGGGGCGCCGAGCGCGACATCGAACCGCAGGGCGTTTTTCAGATCGAGCTGGATGGGAAGGTCATTCGAGGGGAGCGGCGGTGGCGGCAGCAGCGGCGCGCGTCGCTCGAACCAGCCGGTGATCGCGAGGGTCCCGATCTGGCGCGCCTCCTTGCCGTCATGCAGCAGGAATGAGGCCGATGCGGCCGTATCCACAAATGCGTCCGCGCGCGCACCTGGGGCGAGCACCAGAGCCCCGTTGCGAGCCGGGAAGGGCTCGGCAGGCTGTCCGTCCAGGGCCATCACGCGGACCTCGTAATTTTCCAATTTGATTGCCAGAACAGTACGTTGGGAGCCGTTGATAAAGCGCAGCCGCAGTCGCTGATTGCCGGATGCTGAGAGCTCGAATGAAGTCCGTCCGTTGAGGGTGTAGAGTGGTGTCGTCTCTCTGGGATCGGTGCCCGGGGCGATTGCGATCCCATCCGGCCGCAGGCGCCATTCCTCGATCAGCAGCACCTCATCACGATCCACGAGGACGCGGTCGGCCTCGTCGACGATGATCGGGAGCGGCCGTGTAGGCTGCTTCAGGCCCTCCTCGAGCAGGCTGAGGTCGGCCAGCAGCGTCCCGGCGTGAGGCATTGAAATCATTGATGTTGCTGTCGTTCCCGGCGCAACAGCAGCGCCGCCCAGCAGCGGCTCGGCAGCCGCCGCGCCATCGAGGCCGTACCAGACTGGTGCGACTGGCACAGGCAAATCGTTGCGGAAGGTCACCTCGCAGCGGTCACCGCGCCTGAGATGGACGGCACCAGGTGGATTTAGCGCTGCGAGCTCCCAGATTGGTGTAGCTGCCTGCCTCGGCCTCAGAGCCAGCGTCGCAGGTCGTGCCTGGAGGGTGAGCCGCACAGCTGCCGGTGGCGTTGCTCCGCCCTCGGCCAGACCCGCCGCCGAGGCCGCCAGGCCGGCCAAAACCTCACGTCGGGTCGGGGCAAAAAATTGCTTCGTCATGAGGGTGATGCGGACCACGCCGCGCTGGATAAGTCCAGCCGTCGCGCCTATCTGAAGGGGGCATCCACACGGCCATTTTTTTGCTGCGAACAGGCGGGCACATGCTATAAGCCCGGCCGCCCGCGGGCATCGCGGCCGGTCTTGATGCAAATTCACGCGGGCGTGGCGGAACTGGTAGACGCGCTGGATTTAGGTTCCAGTGACGAAAGTTGTGGGGGTTCGAGTCCCTCCGCCCGCACCAAGCGCTTTCAGCGTTTGCACGGATTACTGAAGGGCCTCGTTCCTCATGGACGTTTTGTCCGTGGAGGTAGGTCCGATGAACCACCGGCGCAGAGGCGTTTTGCCCGCGCGCCGGATCGATTGATGACAAATGTCGCGGCGGCTAGCGCCGTGACGAAGCGAGAAGAAGATTGGACGCCATGCAGGTCACAGAGACCCTCTCGGAAGGATTGAAGCACGAGTTCAAGATCAGCGTTGCCGCGTCTGATCTCGATGCCAAGGCCGACGCCAAGCTCGTCGACCTCAAGGACAAGGTGCGCCTCAACGGCTTCCGTCCCGGCAAGGTGCCGGTTGCTCACCTGAAGAAGGTCTACGGCCGTTCGGTGATGGCCGAGACCATCGACCAGACCATTCGCGACACCAACACGCAGATCTTCCAGGAGCGCGGCTTCCGCCTTGCGACCGAGCCGAAGATTACCATGCCGACCGAGCAGAAAGAGGTCGAGGAATTGCTCTCGGGCAAGTCCGACCTGACCTACACAGTCGCGATCGAGGTGGTGCCGCCGATCCAGCTCGCCGACTTCAAGAGCTTCCAGGTCGAGAAACCGGTCGCCGACGTGACCGATGTCGAGGTCGACGAGGCCATCAAGCGCATCGCCGACAACAACCGCAGCTACGCCGACAAGGGTGAGGGCGCCAAGGCGGCCTCCGGCGATCGCGTCACCGTCAACTTCAAGGGTACCATCAACGGCGAAGCGTTCGAGGGCGGCACCGGCGAGGGCATCCAGGTCCAGATCGGCTCCAACACCTTCATCCCCGGTTTCGAGGATCAGCTCATCGGCATCGGCGTGGGCGAGACCCGCACTGTGAAGGCGTCGTTCCCGAAGAACTACATGAGCGACAAGCTCGCCGGGAAAGACGCCGAGTTCGAGACCACCGCGACGCTGATCGAGGCGCCGCAGGACACCAAGATCGACGACGAGTTTGCCAAGTCGCTCGGCCTTGAATCGCTGGACAAGCTGAAGGAAGCCGCGCGCGAGCGGCTGGTGGCCGAGTTCGCCACCGCGACGCGTCAGCGCGTCAAGCGCGCGCTGCTCGATCGTCTCGACGAGGCCCATCGCTTCGATGCGCCGCCCTCGCTGATCGACGAGGAGTTCAATCTGATGTGGAACTCGGTCAAGGCCGAGATGGACTCCGCCGGCAAGACTTTTGCCGACGAGGACACCACCGAGGAGAAGGCGAGGGACGAGTATCGCAAGATCGCCGACCGCCGCGTGCGGCTCGGTCTCGTGTTGTCGGAGATCGGCGAGAAGAACAAGATCACCGTGACCGACGACGAGGTCGGTCGCGCGGTGATCGAGCGTGCGCGCCAGGTGCCCGGCCGCGAGAAGGAAGTGTGGGACTATTACCGCAACAATGCCAACGCGCTGGCCCAGCTTCGTGCGCCGATCTATGAGGACAAGGTGGTCGACTTCATCCTCGAGCTCGCCAACGTGACCGAGAAGAAGGTCTCGCGCGAGGAGCTCTACAAGGACGACGAGGCGGACAAGACCGCTGCGTAAGGCTTAGCAAGAAAGCCTTCCGTTAAGGATGATCAGCGGAAGCGGGCGCGCTAGCCAGGTGGCCGGCTGGGCCTGTTTCCGCGAATCAGCTTCAACGGGTCTTGTCGGATTAAGCCTTAATTTGCGCTGGCCTTGTCAGGAGCGAATTGGGCTATATCTGTGGCTACCTACTCAAGTCCTGCATCACGGGACGTCCATCCGCGCTAGGCAATTCCAGCCAAGACTGTCTTGCCGCGAGGATGTCCGCCTCTAAAAACCTAGGTGACTCATGCGCGATCCGGTTGAAACCTACATGAACCTCGTGCCCATGGTGGTCGAGCAGACCAACCGTGGCGAGCGCGCCTACGACATCTTCTCGCGCCTGTTGAAGGAGCGCATCATCTTCGTGACCGGACCGGTCGAGGACGGCATGTCGACGCTGATCGTCGCGCAGCTTCTGTTCCTCGAAGCCGAGAATCCGAAGAAGGAAATCTCGATGTACATCAACTCGCCGGGCGGCGTGGTGACGTCGGGCCTTGCGATCTACGACACCATGCAGTTCATCCGCCCGCCGGTCTCCACGCTCTGCACGGGACAGGCGGCCTCGATGGGCTCGCTGCTGCTCGCCGCCGGCGAGAAGGACATGCGCTTCTCGCTGCCGAACGCGCGCATCATGGTGCACCAGCCCTCCGGCGGCTTCCAGGGCCAGGCCACCGACATCATGCTGCACGCGCAGGAAATCCTGAACCTGAAGAAGCGGCTCAACGAGATCTACGTCAAGCACACCGGGCAGACCTACAAGTCGATCGAGGATGCGCTGGAACGCGACAAGTTCCTCACGGCAAACGACGCCAAGGAATTCGGACTCGTCGACAAGGTGATCGACAAGCGGGCTGAGGATCCGGCGCCGCCGAAAGGCCCGTAGCACTACCGATATGGTAACGGCGATCCCCGGAATTACCTGGGATCGTCAGGGCGGCCTTCACGTTAATGGCGCGTCGTGCGGCGCAAAAAAGCAGTTTTGCGCCTCGCGGCAGGCGGAAAGTTCCGCTTTCGTGCTGGTTCTTTCGTGGTAATCCAGCAACGCCCGGGTGATTTCGATCACTTCCCCCGTGCCAAGACGTGAAATCACGGTATTGTCACGGGTAGCCGGCGACCCCCGATTAGCGAATTCTTGATAGTCGGGTGACAGCATGGTTGGCTACGACTGATGGGCTAAGATCGCGGGAGAATCGAGTGACCGTGATTCGCACGGGATGTAACGCGTAGGGTCTTTTTTGGTACGGAATTTGCTCTATTTGAACTATACCGGCTGTCGTGCCGGAATGGAGCGATCGAGCGGACGGGATCGAACCGCGGACGGAGACATGAATGAGTAAGGTCGGCACGAGCGACTCCAAGAACACGCTGTATTGCTCGTTCTGCGGCAAGAGCCAGCACGAAGTCCGCAAACTGATCGCGGGTCCCACGGTCTTCATTTGCGACGAGTGCGTCGAGCTCTGCATGGACATCATCCGTGAGGAGAACAAGTCCTCGCTGGTGAAGTCGCGCGACGGTATTCCGACGCCGAAGGAAATCTGCAAGGTGCTGGACGACTACGTGATCGGCCAGAGCCATGCGAAGAAGGTTCTCTCGGTCGCGGTGCACAACCACTACAAGCGCCTCAACCACCAGACCAAGCACAACGACGTCGAGCTCGCGAAGTCGAACATCCTGCTGATCGGTCCGACCGGCTCGGGCAAGACGCTGCTCGCGCAGACGCTCGCCCGCATCCTGGACGTGCCCTTCACGATGGCCGATGCGACGACGCTGACCGAAGCCGGCTATGTCGGTGAGGACGTCGAGAACATCATCCTGAAGCTGCTCCAGGCCGCCGACTACAATGTCGAGCGCGCGCAGCGCGGCATCGTCTACATCGACGAGATCGACAAGATCAGCCGCAAGTCCGACAACCCGTCGATCACCCGAGACGTGTCGGGTGAGGGCGTGCAGCAGGCACTCCTGAAGATCATGGAAGGCACGGTGGCTTCGGTCCCCCCGCAGGGCGGCCGCAAGCATCCGCAGCAGGAGTTCCTGCAAGTGGACACCACCAACATCCTGTTCATCTGCGGCGGCGCCTTCTCGGGCCTCGAGAAGATCATCTCGGCGCGCGGCCGGTCGACCTCGATCGGCTTCGGTGCCTCGGTGATGGCACCGGAAGATCGCCGCACCGGCGAGATCTTCCGTCACGTCGAGCCCGAGGATCTCCTGAAGTACGGCCTCATCCCTGAGTTCGTCGGCCGTCTGCCGGTCGTTGCGACGCTCGAGGACCTCGACGAGACCTCGCTGAAGAAGATTCTGACCGACCCGAAGAACGCGCTGGTCAAGCAGTATCAGCGCCTGTTCGAGATGGAGAACATCGAGCTGACCTTCGCCGACGAGGCGCTTGGCGCGGTTGCCCGCAAGGCGATCGAGCGCAAGACCGGCGCGCGCGGACTGCGCTCGATCCTCGAGGCGATCCTGCTCGAGACCATGTTCGATCTGCCGGGCCTGGAAGGTGTGGAAGAGGTCGTGATCTCCCGCGAGGTCGTGGAAGGCACGGCGCGTCCGCTCTACATCTACGCCGATCGCTCCGATCGCGCGGTCGAAAATGCCAGCGCCTGAACGGTGCTGGTCTGAGCCTTCGAACCTCTCGAATTGACGGCTGCGGAACGTGTCTCCGCAGCCGGTGCTGCGTCGCTCGTCCCGCGTGCGTAAGCGCTGAATGGCGCGCGTTTTTCAATGGCTTGACACCCCCCGGGTCGATAGCCACCTAATGTCAACGGCGAGCAGGAATTCTCTTCAAGATTCGCCTCACTTCGATCCGGCGAAGCCGGTCCAAGCTTTAGGGCCTACTGGTTTTGCGGATCACCTCGGCACCTTGTGGCGGTTGCGCTAGCTACGGCGGGCTGCGTGCAAGGGGGCAAAGCAAAAGGAAAAGGCCATGACCAATCCCAAACCCCGGCCAACCATCATTCACGGCGAAGCGCACGCTTATCCCGTGCTTCCCTTGCGCGACATCGTCGTCTTCCCGCACATGATCGTGCCGCTCTTCGTTGGCCGCGAGAAGTCGATCCGCGCGCTCGAAGAGGTGATGAAGAACGATGCGCTGATCATGCTCGCGACGCAGAAGAACGCGTCCGACGATGATCCGGCGCCCGATGCGATTTACGAGACCGGTACGCTCGCCAGCGTGTTGCAGCTCCTGAAGCTTCCCGACGGCACCGTGAAGGTGCTGGTCGAAGGGCTCGAGCGCGCGCGCGTGGAGAAGTACACCGATCGCGCCGACTATTACGAAGCGACCGCGGTCGCGCTCGCCGACACCGATGCCAAGTCGGTCGAGGCCGAAGCGCTGGCACGCTCGGTCGTGTCCGACTTCGAGAGCTATGTGAAGCTCAACAAGAAGATCTCGGCCGAGGTCGTTGGCGTCGTGCAGGCGATCACCGATTTCGCCAAGCTCGCCGACACCGTTGCCTCGCATCTCGCCGTCAAGATCGCGGATCGGCAAGGAATTCTGGAGACGCTGTCCGTCACTTCGCGCCTGGAGAAGGTGTTGGGGCTGATGGAGAGCGAGATCTCGGTGCTGCAAGTCGAGAAGCGCATCCGCTCGCGCGTCAAGCGCCAGATGGAGAAGACCCAGCGCGAGTACTATCTCAACGAGCAGATGAAGGCGATTCAGAAGGAGCTCGGCGACGACGATGGTCGCGATGAGCTCGCTGATCTCGAAGAGAAGATATCGAAGACCAAGCTGTCGAAGGAAGCGCGCGAGAAGGCGCAGCACGAGCTGAAGAAGCTGCGCCAGATGTCGCCGATGTCCGCGGAAGCGACCGTCGTGCGCAACTATCTGGATTGGCTCCTGTCGATCCCGTGGAACAAGAAGTCCAAGGTCAAGAAGGATCTGGAAGCCGCGCAGGCGGTTCTCGATGCCGATCACTACGGGCTTGAGAAGGTCAAGGACCGCATCGTCGAGTATCTTGCGGTGCAGTCGCGCGCCAACAAGCTCACGGGTCCGATCCTGTGCCTGGTCGGCCCGCCCGGCGTCGGCAAGACCTCGCTCGGCAAGTCGATCGCCAAGGCGACGGGGCGCGAATTCGTGCGCGTCTCGCTCGGCGGCGTGCGCGACGAGGCCGAGATCCGCGGTCATCGCCGCACCTATATCGGCTCGATGCCCGGCAAGATCATCCAGTCGATGCGCAAGGCGAAGTCGTCCAATCCGCTGTTCCTCTTGGACGAGATCGACAAGATGGGCGCCGACTTCCGCGGCGATCCGTCCTCGGCGCTGCTCGAGGTCCTGGACCCCGAGCAGAACTCGACCTTCAACGACCACTATCTCGAGGTCGACTACGATCTCTCCAACGTGATGTTCATCACGACCGCGAATACGCTCAATATTCCGGGGCCGCTGATGGACCGCATGGAGATCATCCGGATCGCGGGCTACACCGAGAACGAGAAGGTCGAGATCGCGCGCAAGCACCTGATCCCGAACGCGGTGTCCAAGCACGGTCTGGACTCCAAGGAGTTCTCGATCGACGATGACGCGCTTTTGCTTCTGATCCGCCGCTACACCCGCGAAGCGGGCGTGCGCAATCTGGAGCGTGAGCTCTCGACACTCGCCCGCAAGGCGGTGAAGGAGCTGATGATCTCGAAGAAGAAGTCGGTCAAGGTCACCGAGAAGACTCTGGAAGAGTTTCTGGGTGTGCCGAAGTACCGCTTCGGCGAGATCGAGAGCGAGCCGCAGGTCGGCATCGTCACCGGCCTTGCATGGACCGATGTCGGCGGCGAACTGCTGACGATCGAAGGCGTCATGATGCCCGGCAAGGGCAAGATGACGGTCACGGGCAATCTGCGCGACGTCATGAAGGAGTCGATCTCGGCGGCGGCATCCTACGTCCGCTCCCGCGCGATCAACTACGGTGTCGAGCCGCCGATGTTCGACAGGCGCGACATCCACGTGCACGTGCCGGAGGGTGCTACCCCGAAGGACGGTCCGTCCGCGGGCGTTGCGATGGCCACCGCGATCATCTCGGTCATGACCGGCATCCCGGTCCGCCACGATGTCGCAATGACTGGCGAGATCACGCTGCGCGGTCGCGTGCTGCCGATCGGCGGTCTGAAGGAGAAGCTCCTGGCTGCCGCCCGCGGCGGCATCAAGACGGTGCTGATCCCTGAGGACAACGCCAAGGATCTCACGGAGATTTCCGATGCGATCAAGGGCGGCATGGACATCGTCCCGGTCTCGCGGCTCGACGACGTCGTCGCCCGCGCGCTGGTGAAGAAGCCGGTGCCGATCGTCTGGGAAGAGGACACCAAGGTGACGGTGAAGCCGGACGGCGACGAAGCAGCCGGCGGCCTGACCGCTCACTGACCGGCCAAAGATGTTAAAACGGCGCCTTCGGGCGCCGTTTTTGTTTCGGGAGCATGGGCATGCAGATTGACGGACAATGCCATTGCGGCCGGGTCAGCTACGCGGCGGAGATCGATCCGGATGCCGTCTCGGTGTGCCACTGCAACGATTGCCAAGCGCTGACCGGGTCTCCCTTCCGGGTGACCGCGGTTTGCTCCGGGCAGACCATCCGGCTGACCGGCGGAAAGCCCAAGGTCTATGGCAAGCGCGGCGACAACGGCCGGATGCGCTTCCAGCATTTCTGCGGCGACTGCGGTTCCCCGTTGTTCACCAGCGGCGAGGGTACCGAAGCCGACGATTGGGGCATCCGCTGGGGCAGCATCCGCCAGCGCGAGGCCTTGCGGCCGAGCCGGCAGATCTGGTGTCAGTCGGCGGCGCTGTGGATCGACGCCGTGCCGGGGCTGCCCGGCCGGCCCAGGGACTAACACTGATTGACGGTCGGCCTTGCCCCACCGGGGGGCTAGGGCTAAAGAGGCGGCGAGGGGCGGTTAGCTCAGCTGGTTAGAGCATCTCGTTTACACCGAGAGGGTCCGCGGTTCGAATCCGTGACCGCCCACCAGCCTTCGCTTGTCCGGCCCGAAGACATGGGTAACGGACCGTACCTAAGACATGGGTGACAGCCTCGTGCCGAACGGGTTGTCGAGG